>CAYUAM010000241.1:0-3281 GCA_964442805.1 uncultured Anaerolineales bacterium
AGAGGAGGGAAAGGGGGGATAAAGAGCGGAAGTTGTGAAGGATCACCGGGAGGACCCATAGTTGGGCGGCCAGGGTGACCAAGATGGCTTCACACACGGTTTTGACCAAGGTTAGGAGGAGGGGGTTCCACCGCTTATCCTCCAGGTGCGCCAAAAGCCATCCTTGCCAGGAGGGGAGATAGAGGATCAAGCCCAGGGTGGCGGCGAAGGAGAGCTGAAAGCCCAAATCCCAGAGGGTGAGGGGGTTGAGGAGGGTCATGAGGAAGGCGGCCACCACCAGGGAGATGAGGGCGTGGCTTTGTCTCCCCAGGTGAAGGGCCAGGATATAGAGGCCTCCCATGATGGCCGCGCGCACCACCGAGGGGCCGGCCCCCACCAGCAAGGCGTAGAGGGCGATGCCGGCCAGGGCCAGATAGGGCGAACGTCGCCGTCCCAACAGCCGATCCCCCAAATAGGAGAGGAGGCCGGCCACTATGGCCACGTTGAAGCCGGAGATGGCGATGATGTGGCTGGTCTGGGTGCGGTTAAACTCCTCCCTGAGCCGAGTGGGGATCTCCGAATCCCGTCCCAAGAGGATGCCGGAGAGGAGGGCGGCCTCCGGCTCCGGCAGGAGGCGGCGGATGGTCCCTTGGGCCCGATCTTTGAGGGCGTAGAGGGCGCCATAGAAGGGGTTACCCTGACCTCGGGCCAGGAGGGTTATTTCGGGGTAACGGATCAGGGAATGGATCCCTTGGCCAGCCAGATAATCTTTATAGGAGAAGGCCTCAAATACCGGCGGCGTCTCCAGTTCGCCTTCTACCTCTAGTCGGTCGCCGTAGCGATAGAGGGGGTAGAGGGGGGCATTAACCAGGGCCAAACCTCGGACCTGGCGCTCCTGGCCCTCTAGGTAGAGCCGCTCCGCCTTCAGGCGCAGGCGGATAGTTCGCTCCTTGGGCTCCGGCTCCCCTATCACCACCCCCTGGAGGGTTACCTTCCCTCGGTCATTGTAGTAGGCCAGGGATCCCTCATCGAAGCGGGGCGGGGATAGGTCGTAGCGGAGGGCGCCGCAGAGGAGGAAGAGGAGGGAAAGGCTGGACAACCTGAGGCCTGATTTTCGCCACCCCAAGAGGAGGCCCAGGAAGGGCAAAGCAAGGAGGAAAAAGAGTAACTCGCGAGGAGGGGAAAGGAGCGAGGCTAACCAGATGCCGACCAGCCAAGTGAAGCCTAAGTAGAGGAGGGTCACCAGGTTACCTCAGGGCACGAAGATGGAGTCTTTTATATCTTGGAAGATGGCCGGGCCGATGCCATGCACCTTCATGATATCCTCGATGGTGGCGAAGGGGCCGTTGGCCTCCCTATAATCCACTATCCGCTGGGCCAAGACGGGGCCTATGCCGGGGAGGGCCTCCAAATCCTGGGCGCTGGCAGTGTTTAGGTTGACCTTGTTCGCCGACGGGTTACCCGGGGCAGAGGAGGTCATCAGAGGGCTTTCCTCCCCCACTGAGGGGACATAGATCTGCTCCTCATCGTATACCCTCTTGGCCAGGTTGACCCGCACCAGGTCTGCCTCTTCGGTAGGCCCCCCGGCGGCCCCCAGGGCATCCCTCACCCTGCTCCCGGGAGGCAGGAAGTAGACCCCCGGTTTGAGGACCGCCCCGGTGACATATACCCCTAGTTGGCCAGGGGTGGGGATGGGGCTGGGCTCCAAGATCTCGATGGGCGTTGGTCGGGGAAGGCGCAGGTAGAAGACTGTCCCGCCTAGGAGGACGGCCAAGCCCAGGAGGAGCAAGAGAGGCTGGCCATATCTTTCCAAAAGGGGAGAGTTGGCCTCGTCCATACGCTACTCTCCGGGAGGTTCAAGGTGGACTAACACTCGATCCAATATGGGGACCTCGGCGCGAAGACGCTTCTCTAAATCCCTGGAGACCTCATGGGCTTCCCCCACCGAGAGGTCCTTCTCCAGCACGCAGTGGAGGGTGACCACCAATTCGCCCTCCACCCGCTGAACCACCACCTTATGACATCCCAGGACCTGGCCCATCTCCCCGGCTACCTCCTTCACCTTGGCCCTCAAGAAGGCGGCCTCCACGGCCATCTGACCGGGGGGCACCTGAGCCCTCTCCGGCTCCATATGAACGGTGATATGGGCTTGGGGGCCTAACTCTTGGGCCATCTCCCCCTCCAGGCCATCCACCACCCCATGGCCTTCCTCTAAGGTGAGGGCCTCCGGGAGTTCTAGATCCAGGTTGATGAAGAGTTCGCCACGCAGATCGTGGACGCTTATGTCATGCACGGTCAAACCTTGGCGACGGGAGATGGTGCGTACCTCTTCCACTATACTTTCCTCCCCTCGCATGGGGTCCACGTGGACCATCACATCGGCCCGGGGAAGAAAGGCTTTTACCCTCTCCTCTATCTGGGAGGCCAAGGCATGAACCTGCTCGAAGGAGGCGCTCCGTGCCGCTCCCACCACTAGGTCCACGAAATAGTAAGGCCCTGCCGCTCGCACCCGCACCCGCACCACCTTCTCCACGCCGGGAAGGCCAGAAAGGTCCTCCGCTATCCGTTGCCCTAGGCCCAGGGGGGCCCGGTCCAAGAGGGCATCGACGCTCCTTTTGCCCAGGCTCAGGCTCACGTATATCACTATCATGGCCACCGCTAAGGCGGCCAGGGCATCGGCCCGGAGGAGGCCCTTTTGCCCCAGGATGCGGCCCAGAAGCGCCAGGAGCAGCCCCAAGATTACCACGGAGGAACTCCAGATATCGGTCTTGAAGTGGAGGGCATCGGCTTCCAGGGCTTGGCTATGGTACCTCTTAGCCACTAGAGCCAGGGCGCGGGAGCGGTTCAGGTCCACGACGATGGAGATGGCCATGACCAGGAAAGCCCAAAGGTTGAGGTCTATCTCCACCGTCTTGAAGAAGAGGCGCTGAAAGGCCTCAAAGATGATCCAAGCGCAGGTGATGAGGAGGAGCAAGGTTTCCACCAGGGCGGAGAAGTTCTCCACCCGGCCATGGCCATAGAGATGGTTGGCGTCCGGGGCTTTGCCGGAGACGCGCACCGCGAAATAGGTGATCAGGGCCGCGGCCAAATCGAGGCCGGAGTGAGCCGCCTCGGCCAAGATGCCCAGGCTACCGGTGAGGAGCCCCACCACCACCTTGAGGCCGGTCAGGAGGGCTCCCCCGGCCACAGAACTGAGGGCCACCCTCCTCTTCTCTGCCTCGGCCTGGGTTGGGCTGACACCCTTGCCCTCACCATCCATAATATGCCCTCACTGAGGGGGATAGGGTTACGCAGGCTCTAGG
>CAYUAM010000242.1:0-3276 GCA_964442805.1 uncultured Anaerolineales bacterium
CGAGTGCGTGTTGGGTCGCCGTTCCTGGCGCTATACATGGCGATGATGGGGGAGTCTAGGGGAGGGGCCACGTCATCCCACTGGTTATGCCAGAGGTACTGCCCCCGGGTGGCCACCACCGCCGCCCCTATCTCCGGGAACTCCACCGGCCGCACACATTGGTCGTTGGTCCAGTCGGTTACATCCCATTTGTCGGAGCGGAGATGGTAGTTGTTGAGGACGTAATACCAGCCGAAACTCCTGGCCGCCACGGCCTGAGCCTTGAGGGCTTCGGGCTCCCAGGAGCGGGGAACTTCGCAAGTCACCACATATTTGACATAGGCCTCAAAATCGAAGAGGTCTATCCGCCAGGGGGGGACATCCGAACGGTAGTAGTTGCTGGGGTCGTGGAGGACCCGGATGGTGGAGGGTGGGGTGAGGGAGGCGATAGCCGGGGTGCCGAGGGGAGTAATAGGCTCAGGAAGTGTGGGGCGCACCCTGGGGGGCATGGGAATGGGGCGGCTTGGGGTCCCCTCCAAATCCAGGAGCCACACATCTCCTTCCCTTTGGAAGGCCAAGTATCGGCCATCGGGCGACCAGAGGGGGGCGCTCTCTTCCTCCTGGCCCGGGGTCAGGTTAAGCAGCCCTCCCCCTGGGAGGTCGACCAGCCAGAGGTCGCAGCCCTGGGCGGTAGCGCTGCCCCGGGGACAGCGGGCGAAGGCCATCTTGCGGCCATCGGGCGACCAGGTGGGCGGCCCAAAATGTTCGTCCTCGCTCTCTGCCAGGAGGAGAGGAGTCGATCCATCTGCCTCGGCTACCCAGAGGCGGGACCTTAACTCCTCATCTATGGTGACGTAGGCCAGCCTCGTCCCGTCAGGAGACCAAGCCAGGGGGCCGATGGTCACACCGGTGGATAGGATCGAGGATGGCTCATCCTCCAGCGCTTTCACTTGCAATACCCCGGCCTCCTCGATGGCCACCTTCTCTCCACGGGGCGATAGTCGGAAGATACGGCCGTATATCGTGGTGGCCATGGCCTCTTCCTGGCCTTCCCTATCGGTGGCGAAGAGTTGCCCCTCTCTGGCGAAAGCCAGACGGCCATCGGGCAGCCACACTGGAGGTAAGCCCCAGTCTGCTAACCCCAGGGCCTTGCTTTTCCCCCCTTCCAGGAGCCAGAGTTGCCCCTTCTCTGCGGTTACGAAGGAAAGGTAGACGATGACCTTCCCATCAGGGGAATAGGCGGGGAAGATGGCGTTATCGGATAATGTCTGGGCCTCCCCTTCCAGGCTCAGTTGCCAGAGTTGGGGGAGGACCTGCCAGCCGGTTCCGCTTATCACCACTTCCCCCGGGCGATTTAGGAGGAGGCTCCTCCCATCAGGGGACCAGGCGGCCAGATAGGAATGGCCGTCGCTCGTCAGCCTGATCTCAACCCCCTGAGCGGCCAGGAGGGAAGGGGATTTTCCTCCGGAAATGAGGAGGAGGGCCAGGACAGCCCCTGAGAGGATGCGTCTGATTGTCATCTGCGGAACCCTGGGGAAAGGATACGCCAAGGGTGGCTTCTTGTCAAACGCCATTTGCGCTTGAGGGAGGAAAGGTTATAATATGGCAGCAATGAAGGGATACAAGGTCATTTTCTCTATTATGTTGGCTTTCTTTATATGGGTTCCTGCCTTGGCCCTGGCGGCTCCCTATTCGGAGGGGCCGGTCGTCCATCTAGTGAAGCCGGGGGAGAGCCTCTCTGCCATCGCTAGGGAGTATGGGACCACGGTGGCGGCCTTGGTTCAGGCCAACGCTATCTCTAACCCCAACCTCATCTACGTGGGCCAGCGGCTGGTCATCCCCTCGTCAGAAGAGAGCCCCGCTCAGATTTCCACTGCCTATACCGTGCAGCGGGGCGATACCTTAAGCGCCATCGCCCTCCGTTTCGGGACCACCGTGGCCGCCCTGGCCCAGGCCAACGGCCTCTCCAACCCCAACTTGATCTATGTCGGCCAGAGGCTCCTCATCCCTGCCCTTTCCCTTGCCCTCCCTGCCCCCCTGACCGCGGTGGAACTTTCTCCCCCTCAGGTGCCCCAGGGCGGCACCCTGGTGATCAAGGTGCGAAGCAAGGAAATGGTGGATCTGAAGGGAAGGCTCGGTGACCAAACCCTCAAATTCGTCCCCGGGGAAGGCTATTACTGGGCCTTGGTGGGCTTCCCTCCTTGGAGCCCGGCGGGGGCCCATCTCTGGTCCATCCTGGCCACCGATAGCCAAGGTCGGACCGTGGAGGCTAGCGGCGCGGTGGTGGTGAGAATGGCTGACTTTCCCACCCAGTACATAGACCTGCCTCCCGATAGGGAAAGCCTCTTGGACCCCGACTTGGTGCAGGCGGAATGGGCCCGAGTGTCGGCCCTCTTGGCCCAAGTGACGCCGGTTAAGTCATGGCAAGGCCCCTTCCAGGTGCCCGTCTCGGGGGAGGTCTCTTCCGTCTTCGGGGCTCGCCGTGCCTACGACGGTGGCCCGGTGGCCGATTATCACATGGGGATAGATTATGCCGCCGACGAAGGCGTGCCGGTGGTGGCGGCAAATTCGGGGAGGGTAGCCCTGGCGGAGGCCTTGACCGTGCGGGGGAACACCGTGCTCATCGACCATGGGTTGGGGGTCTATAGCGGCTACTTCCATCTCTCCCAATTGGCCGTGACCGCGGGAGAAGAGGTGCAAAGAGGCCAACTCATCGGCTACGTGGGCTCCACCGGGCTGGCTACGGGAGCCCACCTCCATTGGGAGATGCGCATAAATGTGATAGGGGTGGATCCAGTGGAGTGGACCCGCAGGGTCATACCGGAATAGTGGGAAGAATTTCCTATTGACGGGAGGGGAAGGGTCGTGTTTACTGGGGGTTGAAGATGAAACGTCGCCTTATCGCCTCCTTGATCCTGACCGCGCTCCTCCTCTTTCGGCCCCCTTCGGCCTGGGCTTCCCCTGCCCAGGCGGGGTCCATAATCCATGTGGTCCAATGGGGGGAGACCATCTATTCCTTGGCCCAACGTTACGGCACCAGCATGGAGGCCATCGTTCAGGCCAACAGCCTAGCCAACCCCCACCAGATATATGCTGGGCAGCGCCTCACCATCCCCGCCCAAGACCCCGCTCAGCCTCAAGGAGCCACCGCTTATTACACCGTGCAATGGGGCGACACCCTATATTCCATAGCCAGCCGTCTGAGGATGACGGCCGATGTTTTAGCCGCCCTTAATGGCCTCTCTAACCCCAATTTCATCTGGACAGGGCAGGTGTTGCGTACCTCTCCTCCCTCCT
>CAYUAM010000243.1:0-3271 GCA_964442805.1 uncultured Anaerolineales bacterium
CCATACCCTCCAGGAGGTTTACGTCCGAGGCAAGGCCCATTGTATCATCTGTGTGGCCGAGGGGGCGGCTTATAACGCCCGAGCCATCGAGGTTTATCTCCGGGAGAGGCGGGAGGAGATCGGCTTCGAGGTCCGTTGCACCATATTGGGTTACATTCAAAGAGGCGGCATCCCTACGGCCTTCGACCGGTTGCTGGCCACTAGGCTGGGGGCAGAGGCTGTGAATTTGCTCCAAGAGGGACAAAGCGGGGTGATGGTGGGACTAGTGGGCAATAAGTTGGTGACCGTGCCCCTTGCGGAGGTGGCAGCCAAGAGGAAAGAGTTGGATCTGAGTCTCTATGACCTGGCTCAATCGTTGGAGAAATGAGAAGCAGCCTCTCTTAGACTATTTCCCCAGTTTTAGTGAGGCCAAGGCTACCATGGGGCCATCCTTAATCTAACGGGTGGCCTTCTTTTAGCGCTGGTATACTATTTCCCTCCTAGTTTTCTTCACATAATAAATGGAACCAAGCCTGTTTATCTTATGGTAAGTAGAAAGCATTAGGGGCAGGTTGGTCAGGCGTATATAAGTGATATCTTGGGAGGTTACGAAGCGGTTACGACATTCTTGAACCGTAGTCGCCTTCGCAGTTTGGCCCAGGTAGTAATCAAGTGTATCCAGAGGGGAGTGAGGCGACCGAAGACATCTCCCTCTTTCAGGGCTTCTAAGAACTCCTCCCCCTGGTTGAAATCGGCCACCTCTACATAAGCCCTCCCCAACTCATAAGCGGTATGGGCGTCGCTACCGGCGGTGATGGGCAGGCCCCGGGTCAGGGCCAATTCTTGGGCCCGACGGTTGTCGCTGGGGAAAGTGACCCGTGAGTTGAAGCCCTCCAGGAAATCGATTCCCTCTATGATCTCCAAGAGAGAGGCTTGGCCCATGGCTGAACGGCGAAGGCGATCCAGGGGGTGGGAGACCCCCACCAGCCCGCCTTGTGCTCGCACGGCGGCTATGGCATCCTGTGGGCCCAACTCTGGAGGGATTGCCTCCTCCAAGAAGAGCCCCAATATCTCCCCCCTCGTGGTCTCTATCTCCTCCCCCACGATGACCAGAAAAGGGGCCATTTGGCGGAGGCGCAAGGCGCCGGCGATGGTGTTGTGATCGGTTATGGCTACCCCATCTAGCCCCTTTCGCCAGCAGGCCTCCATGAGCATCTCCAAGGAGAGGTCGCTATCCGGAGAGTAACAGGTATGGACGTGCATATCGATCCTTAACATTTTTATCCCTCGAGTGGGATGAAGAAACGCCGACGGAAGACGAACAGGACGGCTAGCCCTAAGGTGGCCCCGAACCAGAGGGTGCACAGGCGGATAAGGAGGGAGGCGGCTATGGCAGTGCTCCTCTCCACCTGGGTCAGGAGGAGGGTCAATCCAGCCAGGCTGGCGTCGGCCACCCCCAACCCTCCTGGCAGGAAGGATATGGCTCCCATGACCGCCGAGGAGCCGAAGATGAAGGCGGCTCGGAGGAGAAGCGAGGGGTGGCCGGGCAACCCCAGCCCCACCAAGATGAGGTAGAAGGCTATACATTCGCCTCCCCAGGAGACCACGCTCAAAGCAAGCGCCACCAATAGGTTGCGGGGGGTCATGAGGGTATAAGCGCTCTCGTAGAGCGTATTCAACTCTCTGGCCAGGCGGGAGAGAAGGGGCAGCCTTTGTCCCCAGCGGAGGAGGCGAAGGGCTAGGGGGCGGAACTGGACCAGAGCCACTAGGGTCAAGAGCAAGGCGGCCACGGCCACGATGATGGGGCGGCCGAAAGGATAGAGCAGCAACCCCATGGTGGCCAAAACCACCATGGCTAGTCCGTCGGTGAGCCGCTCCGCCACTATTATGGGGGCGGAGAGGCTCATGGAGGCGCCACTTACCTGTTTTAAGAGGTAGGATTTGAGGAGTTCGCCCACCTTTCCGGGGGTCATCACCATGGCCAAGCCGGAGGCGAAGATGGCTGCGCTCTCCACTTTTTTAACTCCTATCCCCACCTGGCGGAGGTAGAATTCCCATTTCAGGAAGCGGAAGGCGTAGTTGAAGAGGGTAAGGCCTAGGATAAGGGGAAGGTGACTCCAACGGAAGCGAGAAAGCGTGCTTCCCAACCGAGACAGGTCGGCGTAGATGGCCAGGGCTATGATGATGGCCAAGCCTAGGAGGAAGGAGAGGGCTAGTTTGCCCCTGATGGTTCCCCAAAGCGTCCGGGCTCGCTGTTCATCCATAACTCAAGAAGAGCCGGCCCCAATCGGTCTGGAGCATCTTTTCTACTCGCTTGCGGCCGGTGAAGGGGTACCAAAAGGCGTTGTAGTAGAGGTGGGAGGCCAAGTAGGACCAAGGCACGAGGGGGCTGCGCAGGAGGAGGTTCTCCAAAGGCTTAAGGGCCCCGTGGTGGATCATCTTCTGACCTCTGCTGGCCAGAGTATCCCCGGCGGAGAAATGCCAATTCTCCTCCGCCGCGTCAAGATCCCCTACTATCTCGATCTCCTTGGGGTCGCCCACCCCTAGGCCTCTCTCGTTGGCCAGGCGGATAAATTTGAGGGAGAGGGGGTCGAAACCCATCATCTTGGCCGCTATGGCGTCGATGGCCACCTGGTCGGCGCTGGCCAAAAGCACGTTTTTGATGTGGGGACGCATGGCCCGCGGCCCCGGCCCATCCCCAGCGAAGGTGCCATCCATCACCGCGAAGAGGCCAGTATGGATATCTTGCTGGATGGTGAGGAGGTCCACCAGGGTCTCGTGGATGACCCCATGGGTCCAGTGGCGCCTCTCGCTCAGGAGCCCCCCGAAGGCGTTTTTCATGGCCCCGGTCATGGTGGTGAAGACGTGGGTCTTGGTCTGGGGGAGTTGGATGATGTTCCTGCCTATGAAGATCTTGGGGATGCGCACCCCCTCGGGGTAGATCTTGTCCAGGGCCAGGAAGGGGGCCTTAGGCTCATATTTTATCCATTCCACCTGGGGCTCGTAGAGGTGGAGGTTTTGTATGCCGTAGCGCTCCACCACCACCTTATGGCGGTTGTTGACCTCCGCTTCGTAGGCGTCCACCACTACGGTGCGGTTCTGGCCGGCCATTAGGCTCTCCCTCTTGTATCCATCCTCCAGGAGGGTCCTGATCACCCCTTCCAGTTGCCAGGGGGGCGTGGAACACCCCGGATACCATTTTTGCCAGGATATATTTATCTTGAGGATAGTATCCTTATCCTTGGGCAGGTTCTTCTCGTAATCCACCAGGCGCATGAGGCGGCCATAATCC
>CAYUAM010000244.1:0-3259 GCA_964442805.1 uncultured Anaerolineales bacterium
GACGTGATGATGCCCCGCATGGACGGCTGGGAGACCTGTCTCCGCATCAGGGAGATCTCCCAGGTGCCCATCATCATGCTCACCGCCAAAGACCAGGAGGCGGAAAAGGTCAAAGGCTTCGAGTGCGGGGTGGACGATTACGTGACCAAGCCTTTCAGTTTCGCCGAGTTGATGGCGCGGGTGGGGGCCGTCCTCCACCGCGCCCGCCGGGCCCAGTCCATGCCGGCCTCCAAGGTCTATATGGTAGACGACCTAGTGGTGGATGCGGAGAACTCCCGGGTCACCCTGGCCGGCCAGCCGGTGGATTTGACCCCCACCGAATTCGAACTCCTGGCCTGCCTGGCGGAGAACGCCGGCCGCACCGTCTCCCACGAACATCTGCTGACCCGGGTCTGGGGCGATGAGTACCGGGACGACATCGGCTACGTGAAGCGGTATATCTGGTACCTGCGGCGCAAGATCGAGAAGGACCCCAGCAACCCCGAATATATAATCACCGAGCGAGGCTTTGGTTATCGCCTAGGAGATTGAGCCTTCCGTCAATGCCGGTAGGAAGGGGGGAGGCCTCCCCCCTTTTGATTGCCTTTAAGGAGCCTACAGTCATGGCTAGAGTTGACCTGGTTCTGCTTCACCCCCCCACCATCTACGACTTCCGTAAGAGGGCCGTCCTTTTAGGCCCCATCAGCGATGTGGTGCCTTCTACCCCTATATTCGAGATGTACCCCCTGGGCTTCGCCACCATAGCGGAGTACCTGGAGCGCCACGACCTCCGGGCCCGCATCATCAACCTGGCCCTGCGCATGTTGAAAGACCCCGCTTTCGATGCGGAAGGGCTGGTGGCCTCCCTCCACCCCCTGGCCTTCGGCATTGACCTCCATTGGCTGGCCCACGCCCAAGGGGCCCTGGAGGTGGCCAAAGTAGTGAAACGACACCACCCCACAACCCCCGTCATCTTGGGGGGCTTCTCCGCCTCTTATTATCACCAAGAGTTGGCCGAGCGGCCGGAGGTGGATTATGTGGTGCGGGGGGACTCCACCGAGGAACCTTTGCGCCTGCTGCTGGAGGCCCTCTCCTCCGGCGGCGACCTGGCCTCCATCCCCAACCTGACCTGGCGCGACCAGAAGGGCCAGGTGCGGGTCAACCCCCTCACCTATCTGCCCCCGGATTTGGACGCCTTCGTCTGGGACTACAGCGAGATGGTGAAATCGGTGGCCCGCCACCGCGACCTGGTCAGCCAGGTCCCCTTCCACGACTGGCTGGAATACCCGGTCATGGCCGCCCTCACCTGCCGAGGCTGCACCCGGAATTGCGTAACCTGCGGGGGCTCAGCCTACGCCTCCCGCTTCCTCTTCGGCCGGCTCCGCCCCGCCTACCGGCAACCTGAGGGGCTGGCCGAGGATATGAGGAGGATCCGGCGCTTCAGCCGCGGCCCCATCATGCTCCTGGGCGATATCCGCCAGGGGGGCATGGAGCAGGCCCATCGCTTCCTCCAAAGCATGCGAGGCTTCAAGGGGCGGGTGCTCGCCGAACTCTTCTGCCCCGCCTCTCGCGACTTCCTGGAGGAGATGGCCCAAGCCTTCCCCCAGTTCGCCCTGGAGATATCGCTGGAATCCCACGACCCCGAGGTGCGCCGGGCCTTCGGCAAAGACTATTCCAACCAAGAGGTGGAGGAGACCATCAAGCACGCCTTGGCGGTGGGCTGCCAGAGGCTGGATATCTTCTTCATGATCGGGCTGCCCAAGCAGACCTTCGGGTCGGTGATGGACACCATCGAATATTGCGAGGAACTCCTGAATCGCTTCGGGGATGGCCGCCTCCACCCCTTCATCTCCCCCATGGCCCCCACCCTGGACCCGGGGAGCCTGGCCTTCGAGCACCCCGATAAGCACGGCTACTGCCTCTTCTACCGCACCCTGGAGGAGCACCGTCAGGCCTTCCTCTCCCCCAGTTGGAAATACGTCCTCAATTACCAGACCGCCTGGATGACCAGAGATGAGATCGTGGAGAGCACCTATGAGGCCCTCTTGAGGCTCGCCCGCCTCAAGGCGGCTCACGGCCTCATCGCCCAGGGGGAACTGCGGGCCACCGAGGAGCGGATGGTGAAATCCAGGGAACTCAAAAGAAAGATAGATGGCCTCCTACTCCTAGGGGACGTGGAGAAACGGGAGAGGCTCCTCTGGGAACTGAAGCCTCATCTAGATGCGGTGAACTTCTCCCGCCCCCCGGAGGACCGGGAACTAGCCCTGCCCGTGGATGGGGGGAGGTGGAACCTCCTCTGGGCCGCCTGGCTGGTGGCCCAGGACCGCTGGGCCGGCCTCAAAAGGGGCCTCCGCCGCCTCCTTGGTTAAGACGGCGGTGAGGAGGAGACAGACAAGGGCCCTGTAATTTTAAGGTTTTTGGGCTGAGAGGTTATTGACAGAAGGGGTGTCATATAGTAAAATAAAAAACAAAAGGGGCATCTAAGATACCAAATTCCTTGAGAGCCTGGCGGGAGCAGACGAGATGGGAGCAACGGGGCACCGGTAGATGGTCGCTAAGGATTGATCTATTGGTGCCTTTTTGCGTCTCAGGGCGTTAGTCTGGCAGCGATGAACTGAGGGCTATATGGTGGTCGCTTGGCCCTCGGGGAGCGAGTAGTGAAAGGGGCCAGAGGGTGGCCAGTTTTTCATCTTTGAAAGGAGGTGGGGTTGGTAAATCCTTGAGTTCGCCCGATGTCATGCGGGAATCGATTCTACAATCGGAGAAGGTCTCCAAATTCTCAGAGAGCAAAGGGGGATAAGAAGTGAAGAAGTTAGCAATTCTACTTGCCGTGATCCTGCTGGCCCTGGGATTGGCGGCGTCCGTTAGCGCTCAACCAGAGAAGGTGCAGCCCCTGCTGAAGACAGTGTATGTTGACGGCACATACGGTACGGACGTCTCCTGGTGTGGACAGCAGTCAGATACCAATGCCTGTAAGACCATCCAATACGCCATCGACAACAAGGCCATCGCCGGCGACACAATACGGGTGGCGCCGGGGACGTACAACGAATGGCTCGTCATTAACAAGAACAACCTGACCATACAATCCAGTGCTGGAGCAGCCACCACCATCATCGACGTCCAAGAGCACGCTAATGAGGGTATAGGCATCCATGCAGATGGGGTCATCCTCGATGGATTCACCATCCAAGGGGCCACGACTAACACAACCTACGAGATGCGCATGGTACATGTGGAAGGGTCAAACAACGTCGTTAAGAATAACATAGTGGTCGGC
>CAYUAM010000245.1:0-3242 GCA_964442805.1 uncultured Anaerolineales bacterium
GGGGTATGATGTTAGCCCTGAAACCCTCCAGCCAGGAGGAAGGCTGCATCTCACCCTCTACTGGCAAGCCTTGACCAGAACGGATACGGATTACACCGTCTTCACCCACCTCCTCGATGAGGGGGGACAGATTCGAGGACAGAAAGATGGCTTCCCCGCCCAGGGCACTCGTCCCACCTCCGGCTGGATAGAGGGGGAGATCGTGGTGGATGAATATACCATATCTTTGCCCGAAGATGCGCCAAAGGGACGATATACCTTGGCGGTGGGGATGTACGACCTAGCCAGCGGGGAGCGCTTAGCGGCCTTCGAGGCTGAAGGGGGCCGAATCCCCCAGGACAGGGTCGTCCTGACCACCCTGGAGGCGAAACCCTAGATGCGTAAATTGCTCTTCAACCTCCTGCGCATCCTGGTCAGCCTGATCCTCTTGGCCTACCTCCTAGCCAAGGCCGGGCTCCGCGAGACGGCAGGGATCCTGCGGACGGCGGACCTGCGCTACTTCTGGCTAGCCTTGCTCCTATATCTTTCTACCGTGGCCCTCCGAGCCTACCGCTGGCAGATATTGTTAAAGGCCCAAGGGGTAACGTCGCCCCTGCCCAGGTTAATCTCCCTCTATTTCATAGGCGCCCTCTTCAACCAAGTTTTGCCTACAGGCTTCGGGGGCGACGCGGTTAGGATCTACGAACTCGCCCAGGACGAGACCCCCACTGCCATATCTATCACCACGGTGATAGTGGACCGCCTAAGCGGTTTCTTGGCCCTCTTCGCCATGGCAACGGCCACCCTGCTCTTCACTTACCGTTTGGTTACCCTAGAGGTGCGAATAGCCATCATCGCCCTCTTCTTAGGGTCGGTACTGGGGACCTGGCTCATCTCTCATCGGGGGATTTGGCGAAGGGCTAGTCAGTTACCCCTCCTCGCCCCCCTAATGAGGCGGGGGGGCATCCAATCCCTCTACCATTCTATTCAGGCCTATAGCCTGCGCCCCTTTATGGGAGCCCTAGCCATCTCCCTCCTCTTCAACCTCGTCATGATCTTCATTAACTACCTGGTCGCCCTTTCCTTGGGGGTGCGCCTAGCCTTCTGGTACTTTCTTCTATATGTGCCCATCATCTCCTTCCTCATGGCCCTGCCCATCTCCCTTAGCGGATGGGGAGTGCGGGAGGGAGGGTACGTCTACCTTTTCACCCAAGCAGGGGTCCCCTCACCTCAGGCCTTGGCCATCTCTCTATCCATCTACGCCCTGACCCTGGCCAGCGGCCTGATAGGGGGGCTCTTCTACGCCCTGGAGGGGTATAAGGGGATGCGGGCCTCAAGGCCCCCGAGATAGAGGCGATCTCTCGAGGCTCGCTCATCTTGTCAGGGCGAGGCCGTTGTGTTAATATTTGTCCAGGTTTAGCGAGGAGGATACCTTGTCCAGGACAGCTGAAGAAAGCAAGGGAAGCATCACTGCCTTCTTCCCCGCCTATAACGACGGAGGGACCATCGCCAGCATGGTCCTTTCCGCCATCCTGGTCCTGAAACCTCTGACCTCCGACTACGAGGTCATCGTGATCAACGATGGCAGCACCGACTACACCAAAGATATATTGGACGAGTTGGAACGAAAGTATGAGCAGGTGCGGGTAATCCATCACCCCAAAAACAAGGGGTATGGCGGGGCGCTGCGCAGCGGCTTCGCCAACGCCACCAAGGACCTCATTTTCTACACCGACGGCGACGCCCAGTACGATGTGCGGGACCTTCGGGTTCTTTGGGAAGCCATGAAGGAAGGGGTCGATATGGTGAACGGCTACAAGATCAGCCGCTCCGACCCCTTTTATCGGGTCATCATCGGCCGCCTCTACCATTGGCTGGCCAAATTGGCCTTCGGCTTGCGCATCCGGGATGTGGACTGCGACTTTCGCCTGATGAGGCGCTCCATCTTCGACCGGGTGACCTTGGAGTCCGACAGCGGGGTGATCTGCGTGGAGATGGTGAAGAAGATACAGGACGCCGGTTTCAATATCGTGGAGGCGCCAGTGCGCCATTATTCCCGGGCCTATGGCCTCTCCCAATTCTTCAACTTCCGTCGCATCGCCAGAGCCCTCACCGATATGGCTAAACTCTGGTGGCGATTGCGTCGACCTCAACTTCAAGGGCAGGAGGCGAAGGTTTGAAGCAGGCCTTTAGGGGCAAGAAGGCCATGATCACCGGGGGGCTGGGCTTCATCGGCAGCAACCTGGCCCACGCCTTAGTCGACCTTGGCGCGGAGGTCCTCATCGTCGATTCCCTCATCCCCGATTGCGGGGGCAACCTCTTCAACGTGGGGGGGATCAAGGACCGGGTGCGCATCAATATCGCCGACGTGCGCGACCGGAACGGCATGGAATACCTGGTCCAGGGACAGGATTATATCTTCAACCTGGCCGGCCAGGTGAGCCACATGGACAGCATGAAGGACCCCTATACCGACCTGGAGGTCAACTGCCGCAGCCAATTGTCCTTGCTGGAGGCCTGCCGCCACCACAACCCCGGGGTGAAGATAATCTTCGCCAGCACCCGCCAGGTCTACGGGGTCCCCGATTACCTTCCCGTAGATGAGAAGCACCTACTCCACCCCACCGACGTGAACGGGATAAATAAGATGGCCGGGGAGTGGTACCATATCCTCTATAACAACGTCTATGGCATAAGGGCCACCTCCCTCCGGTTGACCAACACCTACGGGCCCCGCCAATTGGTGAAGCATAACCGCCAAGGTTTCATCGGCTGGTTCATCCGCCTGGCCATCG
Organism: uncultured Anaerolineales bacterium; assembly: GCA_964442805.1. Classification (GTDB taxonomy): domain Bacteria; phylum Chloroflexota; class Anaerolineae; order UBA7937; family UBA7937; genus CAYUAM01. The sequence goes on from CAYUAM010000245.1 coordinate 2,775, forward strand.
AAGGGGAGGAGATCCAGATCTACGGTGATGGGAAGCAACTCCGCGACCTAAACTACGTGGACGACGTGGTGAAAGCTTTCCTCCTGGCAGCCGCCGACGAGAACGCCAACGGCGAGGTCTTCAACCTGGGGGGGCTGAAGCCGGTGAGCCTGTTGGAGATCGTGGATCTGCTCTTGGAACTCCGCCCCCAAGCCTCCTATAGGCTGGTGCCCTTCCCCCCGGAGAAGAAACGCATCGATATCGGCGATTATTACGGCGACTATACCAAGATAAAGGGGCACCTGGGCTGGGAACCACAAGTGGCCCTGCAGGAAGGACTGGCTAAGACCATAGAGTTTTATGGCCACTATAGGGAGCATTACTGGTGAAGGTCCCCTTCTGTGACTTGAAAAGGCAATACCTCTCCATCCAGGAGGAGATAGATGAGGCCATATCCCGGGTGCTGGAGCGGGGCTGGTTCATATTGGG
>CAYUAM010000246.1:0-3228 GCA_964442805.1 uncultured Anaerolineales bacterium
TCCTGGTCTAGCCGCACCTCATGGTTGATATCCTCCACCCTTTGGCCATCCAGACGGACGCCCCCTTGTTTAATCAACCTGCGGGCCTCACTCCTGCTGGGGGCCAGCCCGGCCTGGACTAATATGTCCACGATGGGAAAGGGCCCTTCCCCGCTGAGCCTGTATTCGGGGATCTCGGTGGGCAGTTCCTGCTCCCGGAAGATGCGGACGAACTCTCGCTCCGCTCCCTCCGCCGCCTCCGCCCCGTGGAACTGGGCCACCATCTCTCGGGCCAGGCGCATCTTTAGGTCGCGAGGGTTGACCGTCCCGGCCCTCATGGCCCCTTCCATCTCCTCTATCTCCTCATCGGCCACGTCGGTAGTTAGCAGGAAGTAGGTAATGAGGAGTTCATCGGTGATGGACATCACCTTCCCGTACATTTGGTCCGGGGGGTCGATGAGGTTGATGGTGTTATCGAAGGTCTTGCCCATCTTGCGGCCATCGGTGCCGGGGAGGAGAGGGACCAGGAAGACATCTTGAGGCGGCTGGCCCAACATAGGCTGGAGTTCTCGCCCCATCAGGTTGTTGAATTTCTGGTCGGTCCCCCCGAACTCCACATCGGCGCGGATGGCCACGGAGTCGTAGGCCTGGAGGAGGGGGTACATCAACTCCATGAGGGTCAGGGGCAGCCCCTCCTCGTATCGCTTGCGGAAGGTCTCGTGGGCCATCATCTGGCCCAGGGTGAACCGGCTAGTCAAATTGAAGACATCGGCCAGGGTGAAGGGGCTGTACCATTCGCTCTGCCAACGCACCTCCGTCCGCTCCACATCCACCACCAGGGAGAACTGCTCCATATAGGTCTTGGCGTTGGCCTGCACCTGCTCAGGGGTGAGCATGGTCCGAGTCTCGTCCCGGCCGCTGGGGTCGCCGATCTGGGCCGTCCAGTCCCCTACCACCAGCACCACCTGATGGCCCAGGTCCTGGAGTTGGCGGAGTTTGCGGAGAACCACGGAGTGGCCGATGTGTAGGTTGGGGTTGCTGGGGTCGACCCCCAGTTTGAGGCGCAGCGGTCGGCCGGAGGCCAGCCTCTCCTCGAACTCCTCCCGCACGATGATCTCCGCCACGCCCCGTTCCAAGATTCTGCGTAGTTCCATGCCTATTCTCCGCATCCGGGTGTTGAGTGACTCAGGGTTTGCGGGGAGTATATCACAGGGCTAGAAAAACGGCAATGGGTTAGATGCAACGCTTACAAGTTAGGCCAGTGTGAAAAGAGGGGCCGATGGAGGCCCCTCTCGTCGCGCCTCTCGCGTGGCAAACCCTGTTACTAATATTTGGGGTAGAGGGTCACGTCGTCGAACCAGGCTCGCCCGGTCTGGTCGGCATAGCGCAGGTAGATCTCGATCTTATTGAAGGGTTTGACCGTGGTAAAGGACTTTTTTGTGAATGCCCAGTCATGGCTGGTTTTGCTAAAGTGGGCCTGATAACTTTTGGTGGTGCCGTCCTTGTGGAAGACCTTGGCCTCTAGGCAGTAGGGCCCGCCGCTGGGGTCTGGCCCCTCGGCCTTGCTATATCCATAGAGGTCGAAACTATAGCCGGCAGGGCCGGGGATATTGACTATTTGCTTGAGGGCCTTGTTGGCCGCGCTGCCGCGCATCCTGAAGGAGCAACTATCCCAGTTTCCAGTTGTATCGTCCCGCTTATCGTTGAGGCCCAGATTGACCCCCTGCCAGTGGGCGGGGATAGCGGGACCGTCCTCGAAACTCCTGTTCTTGACCAGGTCATAACAACCGGAAATAGCGATATCGTCCAGGTATATGGGGGCCTTGCTCACCCCTTTAGGGGCTTTGTACTGGAAGGCTATGCGGAAAGGCCTCTTAATCAGGCTCTCTGTCAGGGTGAAGTTGCTTAGGGCCCAGGTCCAGTCGGTGTCCCAACCTGCGTCAGCCTTGCCCAGCAGGATGTCGTTCACCTTGCCCCCGTCCCAGTCGCCCCGCACCAGCCAGACCTTCAGGTCACAGGTATTGCCACTGAGATCCCCACAGGAGGCCGGCCCCATGGACCAGAGGGTGAGGGTGGCAGGGCAACCCGGGAAGTAGAGGTATCCGGTGATCAGCACCTCATTCTGGCGCTGGTTTTTCGCAGCAGCGGGGCACGAAGCGGAGTACAAGCCACCGTGGGGAGACCAACCGCTTATCCCCCAAGTCGCGGCGGCGTTCGTCTTCTTCAAGGTCCAGCCTGCCGGGGGCACGACCCCGCCCTCGAAGCCTTCCGTGAAAGCGGCGCTGGCCAGGACAGTCAGGGGTAGGAGTAGAGATAAACCAATGACCCCAATAAAGGGTCTAATAAACCTTCGCCAGTTCATTCGTCCTCTCCTTTCAACTCCAAAAGTCGTTTGAAGCCCTACAGTATCTACTTCACCTCCTTTCTTGATCGGTTTCCTTTTCTTACCATTATAGGGAATCATTCAGGGGTGTCAATAGTTTGGCCAATCTTTGGCCACTGTTGCGACAGGCCTCTCTTTAGGATAGAATTCGGAAGTTAGCGGTGAATGGGGTGAGGGCAGGTGATCAAGAAGTGGCTCTTCCTTTGGCTGGCCCTTTTGGCCTTGGCCTCTTGCGCCGGACCCAAGGAGATAGCCATCGTGGTGGATGGGGAGAGGCAGGAGGTGGAAACAAGAGCCGGGACGGTGCGGGAGGCCTTGGAGGAGGCCGGGGTAACCTTGGGTTCGCTGGATAGGGTGGAGCCCGACCTATGGGAGGTGGTGGAAGAGGGGACGGAGATAGTGGTCACTCGGGTGGAGGAGAGGGAGGAGGTGAAGGTCCTGGCCGTCCCCTTCCAGAGGGAGGTGATAGAGGACGAGGCCCTGGAGGTGGGGGAGAGACGCTTGATGCGGAAGGGGCGGAAGGGCCAGGAGGAGGTTACCTACCGCATCACCTTCGAGGATGGGAAAGAGGCGGCCCGGGAGGTGGTGGCCAGGCGGGTCATCGAGGAGCCGGTGAGCAAGGTGGTAGTGGTGGGGGCCAAGGGCCTCCTCCCCTCGGTCCCTATCAGCGGCACCATCGCCTATATCTCCCACGGCAACGCTTGGGTGATGCGCCATGAGAGCGGCCAGAAGCGCCCCCTGACCACCACTGGCGACCTGGATGGGTGGGTCTTCGCCCTCTCCCCTGATGGCACCAGGCTCCTTTTCACCCACGCCCTCACCACCTCCCTGAACAGTCTATGGGTGGTGAGCACGGTAGTGGTGGG
>CAYUAM010000247.1:0-3201 GCA_964442805.1 uncultured Anaerolineales bacterium
GCGGTCATCGTCAGAGCGGCGCGTGTGTCCTCGTCGGTCTCGTCGTAGTGTGAGCAAAGGACCAGCGTGTGATGCCTTCTAAGTATGGTGATCTCTTCCTTCTTTCAGTACCTCCGTTTCTTAGAATCTGCGCTCGAAGCGACATGACCCGTTAGTCTGCCCCGCTTCGCTGACTTCAGGACGGCCCCTGGCGATCCCCAGTCCAAAACCCTTGTGTGGTCAAGAAGCAGCATGCTTCTCCAAGGTTTCTTTGATCCTGGCCAGAAGTTGATCCGGGTCGATGGGTTTGTGGATCCAGTCTTCCACCGGGATGTACTCATCCGAGGGGAGGGACATTTGGGCTCGGGCACCGGTCAGAGAAGTGACCATGATGACCGGGATGTCTTTGAGTTCCGCGTCCTCGGCCATCTCCCGGCTCACGTCCAAGCCGTCGAGGATATAGGCCATCATAATATCCAAGAGCACTAAGTCGGGCTTCTCTTTGCGCATGGCCGCTAGCGCTTTCTCGCCGCTGGACGCAGTAAGCACCTCGTAGTTTTGAGTCTGCAAGATCCTGCGGGTAAGGTTCACGAAGTCGGGATCATCATCAACCACAAGTATCTTGGTCATATTGTCACTCCTCTACCGCTTTCTACTGCGAGAAGCGAGAAACTTTCCCTCCAAGGTCCCTACTGATTTTTCTCAGAACTCCTTTTCTTCTTGGCTTCATGCATCTGCATGGCCCGTTTGGGCCCGTAGTACCATTTGGCGTGGTGCTCGGCCGCGTACTCGGCAGAGGTGACACCGAAGCGCATACTCACCAAGCCGGCCCACATCAAGGGGTGCGCTACGGCCAGGAAAAGGTGCACTAGGAACATGCACACGGAGGCGATCATGGCTAGGTCGTGGATGATCACCATCCAAAGGAACAGGGCGGGAGGGAGGATCCCCTTCCCGAACCACATTGCCAACCCCGTGATGCCGAAGGTTACCCAGGTCAGGAGCATGACCACGCCGTTAAGTTTCTCCCCGGTATTAAACCTTCCCTGGGGTGGCATATCGGTGTGCTTGCCCAGGACATAGTAGCCGAAGGCTCCCTTTAGCCAGCCCATGTCCTCCTTGTCGAAGGCGAACTCGCGGAGGTTCAGGAGCAGTCTCCGGGGCTGGATAATCAGGTAGACGATGGGGAGTAGGCCGAAGATCACCGCCGCCCCACGGTGGATCAGCCGCACAAACTCACCGGCCTCACCCTGGGACAGGGGGGCTAGAAAAGGAAGGTAGAGGACTAGGCCGGTCAGGGCCAGGGGGACAAAGGTAGCCGTGTGCAGCCAGTGCATAGTGCGTTCCAGAAGGCTGTATTTAGGGATCCATTGGATAGTAACCGCTTCTGCGGTGCCCTTAATCCTAACCGTCATCTCACTTCCTCCATCCTGATATTCCGGCGGATGACCAGGTAAGCACCGATGATCCCTAAGACCGTGGCACCGAGAGCCACATTGCCAAGAGGCTGGACAATATCCTGCCAGGCCCTGGCCAAGGTGGGCGACATGGGGTTGAGGGGCAGCCCGTATCGATTTGGCTCGCCAAACATGATGCTCAGTCGGTGGAGCCCTCCGGCCTCATTTTCGCCGTATAGCCTGGCCCCACTTTGTCCTTGGCTGTGCAGGTAGTCCACCCTCACTTTGGCCTTTTCCAACAATTCTCCTCGGTTGCCCCAGACTAGGGCCTCTACCGGGCAGGCCTCCGTGCAGAAGGGCCCCCCGATGCCAGCCGCGATGCGGTCTTGGCAGAAGGTACACTTGGCCGCCTTGGCCTTAGTGGTGAAGGGGCTTCGAGTGTTGAGATGGGGCACGCCAAAGGGACAATACTGGGTGCAGTAGCCGCAGCCGATACATCTAGTCTGGTCGACGGCCACGAAGCCCAGTTCATTGTGGAATAGAGCACCAGAAGGGCATACCGTCACACAAGCCGCATCGGTACAATGCATACACTGGTAGTTGAAGAAATGCCAATCTTCCTCGCTCTTTTTGCTTAGTCTTATCATGGTCCAGGTGTTTGCTGAGAGGTTCAAGGGGGCGTCGTAGGCTCCTCCAGTTTCGGCGGGCAGTTTATTCCAGCGCTTGCAGGCCATTTGACAGGCTCGGCAGCCAATGCATTTGGAGGTGTCGTAAAGGATGGCCAGTCCGCCCTTTGCTATTTCGAAGGTCGCTTTTGCCCCCCTATCGGGGAAAAGCAGCCCTCCAGCCAGGAGTGTGCATATTCCACTCCCCGACAGTTTCAAGAACTCCCTTCTATCGATATCCATTTATCCTGCCTCCAAGACGCCCCCGTGTTCGTCATCGACTATTTATGAGACCTCAGGAGAGAAAGCGGAGGCCCACTTCAAGCGCTCCCTTTACCATCCCTTGCTTTCAGGAAGAGTTCCTCCTCGTCGTAGTTCTCCAATAGTTCCCGTAGGAGTTGCAGGGTTTCTTCGGCCTCTTTCTCATCTACGATGCTGATGGCGAAACCGGTATGCACGTAAACGTAATCCCCCACCTTGACTTCCGGCACTAAGTGGAGGCTTATCTTCCGTCGCACTCCACCCACTTCCACCTCTCCCACATATCCGTTTATCGATTCCACACGTGCAGGTACAGCCAGACACATCTCTATTTGACCTCACCTCTGAAGGTGGGGTTTGTAGCCCCAGGCTTCTAGTTCTGTCAATGCCTCATCTACCAGGCGGTCAATTTGGGCCTCCACCGGTGGCGAGAGGTCTAACCCCGCATCTATTGACCCTGGTTGCATGCCCAAGAGCGTTATCTTTTGAGGGTAGAGGTCTCGTAACCTGGCCGCAGCCAGAAGATCGGCCAGGCCCATCTGATGGGGGGAAATCTTGACCGAAAGAGAGGCCGGCACCTCATCGCCCACTAGGCGAGCGATGGTTCCCGGCCCCTTTCCTGTCTCTAGGGCATCTATCACCAAAAGGTGATCAACCCCCTCCAGATAAGGCAATAGGTCCAACCCCAGCGTGCCCCCATCCATAATTGAGACTTCGGGGGGAAAGCGGCAACTCCCTTGTAGCCGCTCGACCACCCGTACGCCCAAGCCCTCATCGCTCAGTAGGATATTGCCTAGGCCCAACACCAAGGCCTTGCCGACCTCACATGCTTCCATCTAGCCTGACCCGCATGATCTCCCGTCGGCTTCCGTCCACCACGTGCACCGCGCAGGCCATAC
>CAYUAM010000248.1:0-3199 GCA_964442805.1 uncultured Anaerolineales bacterium
GGATGCCTACCTCCCCCGTCGGGTGATAGAGGACCTGGCCGATATAGATAATATCGTGGCCTTGAAAGACTCTTCCGGAGACCTGCCCTACATGATGGAGGTCATAGAGATGACCCAGGGCCGTCTGGATATATTGGTGGGCCACGACGAGGTGGTCCTCCCCGCCTTGGCCGTGGGCTGTGTGGGCATGATCTTGGCCAGCGCCCAGGTCTTTCCCCAGATCTGGCGCGAGATCTACCGACGGGTGGGGGAGGGAGACCTGGAGGGGGCGCGCCACTGGCAGAGGCAGATCCAGAAATTATGCCGCATCTTCTGCCGCCACGGCGGAGGGGTGGCCATCAAAGAGGCCCTCAACATGATGGGGGTGAAGGTGGGCCGGGCCCGCAGGCCCCTGAAGGTGGGAGGGGTCCTCATCCACGAGGTCCAGGCGGAGATAAGGCTGGAGTTGGAGAAACTAGGCATGATAGAGGGCCAATACCCGGAGTTCGTGAAGCCTGCTGGGGAGTTGGCCGTCCGATTCGAGGATTTAGGCTTGAGCGAGGGAATCTTATCGAGCGACTCCATCCTCCTGGGGAGTGCTACCTGGGGGGAGGGGCAGGAGGAGGTGCAGATAGATCTGGTCATGGGGCCCAAGGAGGGGCCAGTGGGGGAGGCCTATGCCCGCCAGTTGACCCACCCTCGCCACGGTTACGAGGCCTTGACCACCATCGCTGAGCCGAACCTGGCGGTGAGGCCCTCCGCCCTCATCGTGCCTGCCGTGTACCTCGCCAACCTGCGCCAGGCCAGCATGGTCTACGGCCCCACCCAGGCGGCGGTGGCCAAAGCCATCCTGGACAACGTGGAGAAGGGGGTCATCCCGGAAAGGGCCCTGGACGAAAAGGTGATACTGTTCAAGGCCACCATCCACCCCCAGGCCCTGGACCGCCACCTGCTCTATCAAAACGTCTACCGGGCCACCGACGAGGCTCTCAAGGGAGCCTTGCGTAGAGGGGCCTGAGTTTTCTGAAAGAAAGCAAATACATGGAGGAAAGATGAGGGAGTGCAAGGAGGAGGAGAATAGGGCTGGGTGCACCTGTACCTACGAGTCTTGCCCTCGTAAGGGCCTCTGCTGCGAATGCATCAGGTATCATTGGAGCCATGGGGAGTTGCCGGGCTGTCTCTTCCCCCCGGAGGTGGAGAGAAGTTATGACCGCTCCCTAGCCCGTTTCCTGGCCACCTATCGCCGCTAGGAGGGAACCATGAAACCCGATTGGCTACGGGGGGTATTCCCGGCCCTGGTGACCCCCTTCGACGAGGACCAAGAGGTGGACGAGGAGGCCCTGAGGAGGCTGATAAACCACCTCTTGCCCCACGTGAATGGGGTAGTGCCGGTAGGGACCACCGGGGAGTTCGTCTACCTTAGCGAAGAAGAGAAGCGCCGGGTCATAGACATAACCATAGAGGAGGTGAAGGGCCGGGTGCCGGTGATCGCCGGCACTGGCTGCGCTAACACCAGGGATACCATCGCCCTGACCGAGTACGCCCGGGAGGCCGGCGCCCAAGCGGCCCTGGTGGTAGCCCCCTTCTATCTGAAGCCCACCTTTAACGAGGTTTATGAGCATTATGAGGCTCTGAGCAGGCTGGGCTTTCCCATAGTCCTCTATAATATCCCACAGTGCGCGGGGACCCATTACCGTTGGTGGACGGCGGAGGGGATGGCCTACCTGGACAACGTCATCGGCATCAAGGATTCCTCCGGGGACGTTCCTTTCCTGGAGGCGGTGGTGGAGAAAGTCAAGGGTCGAGTGGCCATCCTTTGCGGCCACGATGAGATCGTTACTGCCGCTTTGGCCGCTGGCGCCGACGGGGCCATCTTGGCTAGCGCTAACCTGATCCCCGATATCTGGCAGGAGATTTACCGATACGTAAAGGAGGGGAGGCTGGAGGAGGCCCAGGAGCGACAACGGGCCATTCAGATATTGATCCGCATCGTGGCCACTTGTGGCCCCACCCAAGCGGTGAAGGAAGGGCTGGGCATGATGGGGGTGATGGTGGGGGATTCGAGGTACCCCATGATGTCTGCGGGAGCCTTCAAGCGAGATGATGCGGATGACCTCCGCTGGCAACTAGAAAGCGCGGGCAAGATCCCTACTCGAGAGATCGAGTATATATTGGGCTCCAAGGTGGTGCGTTCCGCCGTCCCCGCCACCCCCCAGACGCCCAAGAGGGTGGAGGGGTTCGCCCTGCGGGTGGGGGAGGCTTACTTCGGGCCGCCGGAGTATGAGGCCGCCCATATCGACTTGCTCTTGGGCTTGGCCCATGGCCCGGTGGGGAAGGCCTTGGATGAGGCCCTTAGTCGGCCACTAGAGGTGGCGCCCTCGCCTCTCACCCGCTCGGTGGTGATAACCGAGCGCCCCCGGACTCTCCTGGTGCCCACGGTTACGGTGCGCACCAAGCGGCAGGAGGAGCAACTATATATCTATGCCAAAGAGGGGCTGCTTGTGGCCATCGAGGCCAGCATCAAGGATGGCTTCTTGCCCTCGGAGGCGCTGGATGAGTTGGTCATGATCGCCAACGTCTTCGTCCACCCCTCGGCGGCCAACCACCGCCGCATCCAGGTCAATAACTACAAGGCCATGCGGGCGGCCATCCGCCGGGCCATAGAGGGGCGTCCCACTTTGGCGGAAATGTTCCACGAGAAGGAGGCGGCTAGACACCCGCTCCGGTACGCGCCCTAGGGAGGGGCCTGGCGTCCTTTAGGGTGAGCACAGTGGTCGCTTTCCCGCCTTTGGGCAAGGCAGACTTCGTGGCTTGAGGTTGAATATGGATGTGATAGGGTGGGCTCTCTTGATTTTCGTGCTTCGCATGGCTAACATGGCCCTGGCCACGGTTAGGATGCTGCTCATGATCCGGGGGGAGAAGTGGCTGTCGGCCCTCATCGGCTTCTTCGAGGCCCTGTTTTTCGTGGTGGCCATCGGAAAGACGGTGATGAACATCGGCAACCTGGCTAACCTCTTGGCCTATTGCAGTGGCTTCGCCGCTGGAACGGTGGTTGGGATGTACATCGAGGAGAGGTTGGCCTTCGGCTACGTGGTGGTGCGCATAGTATCTCTGAAGCTGGGTAAAGAGGTGGCCCTCCGCTTGCGAGGGAACGGATACGGGGTGACGGAGATGAGCGGGAAAGGACGAGCCGGAGAGGTGGGGATAATCGAAGTGGTGG
>CAYUAM010000249.1:0-3194 GCA_964442805.1 uncultured Anaerolineales bacterium
AAGCCACCTCTGCTACCGCGGTGGGCTTCCTGGAGACCCTGGCTAAACGAATGCCCTTCCCCATAAAGGCCTTGCAGGTGGATGGGGGGCTCTGAATTCCAGGCCGCCTTTGAGGAGGCCTGCCAGGAGCGAGGGATACGACTTTTCGTCCTGCCACCCCGCTCCCCCAAGCTCAACGGCCATGTGGAGAGGGCCCAAAGGACCCACACTGAGGAGTTCTACCAGATCTATGATGGAGATATGGAGGTGGTCCATCTCAATCGAGCCCTTCAAGAATGGGAGTGGACTTACAACCATTTTCGGCCCCACCAGGTTCGGGACAGGAAAAGCCCGATGGAGTATCTTATAGAGTGCCACCCAGACCTGGCCTCCACAGCCCATCTGTCTCATATGTACTGAACGAGCACAGGGGCTTGACAGATGCTGCCAATTGTGTTAAATATATAGATATCACTTTTCGTGGCAAAGCCATATTTGCCGTACGATGAGGCCAAGTACGGCGATTTGGATCCAACGTCGGGTCTATGTGATCGGACGTTATTTGTTATGGGGAATTCGACGCTAGAGCCGATGTCTAGATAGTTGGCGCCTGGAGGAAACTATGGAAGTCCAACGAGGGAAGGCATATTTCATAGACGTGACCAACCGGGATGGGGTGCAAGCGTCGCGCATCAAACTGGCCAAACTGCAAAAGACCATGGTGAATTACTACTTGGGTCAATTGGGTATCTACCAGTCTGAGTTCGGGTTTCCTGCCCTCTGGCACGAGCAAAACTATATCGGGGCCAACCTGCGATTGGCCGAAAAAGGCATCATGGGAAACTTGGTGTTGGAAGGTTGGTGCCGAGCCTTGGTGGGCGACGTGCAAGAGGCCACCCAGAGGACCAGGGTGCGTCATTTCAATCTATCCATCCCTACCTCTGAGCAGATGATCCGGGGCAAATTGAGGGGCGAGTTTACCCCTGAGGATGTTATCCAGAGCATGGTAGATGCGGTACACGCGGCCAAGGAAACGGGAGCCTTGACCATTGGAGTGAACGCCGAAGACGCCTCCCGTAGCGACCTCGATTATCTCATCCGTTTCGCCCTTGCGGCTAAGGAAGCCGGAGCCGACCGACTACGATATTGCGATACCGTAGGCGGCGATACTCCCAGCCGCATCTATCAACGCGTCTCCCAATTAGCCCAAGCGGTGGGCATCCCCATAGAATTGCACTGCCACAACGACTTGGGCTTGGCGGTGGCCAACTCCCTGGCTGGGGCCCAGGCTGCCGTGGAGGCTGGCGTGGACGCCTATATTAACGCTACGGTCAACGGGGTGGGGGAGCGGGCTGGTCAAGCGGATCTCCTCTCTTGCATCCTGGCATGCAAGCTCAGTTTCGAGTTTGCAGGGAAGTTAGAGTTAGGGGATAGCCTCTGCCTAGAAGTCGCTCGCCGTCTGGCCAACTATGTGGCCAACGCTTTTAACCTGTCGTTGCCCATAAATCAGCCAGGGGTGGGGAGGAACGTCTTCGCCCATGAGTCGGGAATTCATGTCGATGGCGCGCTTAAAGACCCCCGCAACTATGAGCTATATGATTATGATCTTTTTGGCCCCCTTGACACGACCCCATCATCTGTAGGCCGGGTCATCACCACCGGCGAGTATGGCGGGGTTGCGGGCCTGCGTCATGTTTACGAGAGGCTGGGCATCTATTTCGAGAGTCAGGAAGAGGCCCGCGAAACCCTCCAGTTGGTTCAAGCCGCTGACGCCCATACTCACATGCCCTTGACCGACGATGAACTGCGCTTCATCGCCCACCACCCCGAAGAGGTGCGGCTGCTCCTAACCATGAGCCTGCAGCCGGCTCACAGTTGACCCCCTCTGTAAGGGCGACCATGGGCAAGAGCCTGATCCAGAAACTGCTAACGGAGCACCTGATAGAAGGGAAGGTTGCCCCGGGGCAGGAGATCGCCATAGCCATCGACCAGACCCTGACCCAGGATGCTACCGGCACTCTGGCCTACCTTCACTTTCAGAATCTAGGGGTTGAACGAGTTAGAACGGAGCTCTCCGTCAGTTACATGGATCATAACCTCCTTCAGACCGACCCCCGCAGTGCCGATGACCATAGATACCTCCAATCGGTGGCAGCCAAATATGGCCTATATTTCTCTAGACCGGGCAACGGTATCTGTCACCAAGTCCATCTGGAACGGTTCGGTGTGCCGGGAAAGACTTTGTTGGGATCGGATAGCCACACCCCTGTGGCAGGCGCTTTGGGGATGTTGGCCATTGGCGCCGGGGGGTTGGATGTAGCCTTGGCTATGGCCGGAGCCCCTTTTTATCTGACTGTCCCAGAGGTGATAGGGGTGAGGCTTAGGGGCCGATTGTCTCCCTGGGTGACGGCCAGGGATCTAGCCTTGGAACTTTTGCGACGGTTGACGGTCAAGGGAGGGGTCGGCAAGGCCATGGAATATTTCGGAGAAGGGGTGGCGGCGCTCAGCGTCCCTGAACGAGCGACCGTGGCCGGCATGGGGGCTGAGTCGGGAGCCATGACTTCGGTCTTTCCCAGCGATGGAGAGACTTTGGCCTTTCTGCGGGCTCAAGGGCGAGAGCAAGGTTGGCGTCTCTTGGCTGCGGATACGGAGGCAAAATACGATGAGGTGATAGAGGTGGACCTCAGCCACTTGGAACCCCTCATCGCCCAGCCTTCGAGCCCGGACAAGGTGGTGCCAGTTAGGGAGGTGGAGGGTATCCCAGTGGCTCAAGTGTGCATAGGCGGTTGCGTCAACTCTTCTTATCTAGACTTGGCTCGGGTGGCAGCTATCGTGGCGGGCAAGAGGGTTCATCCCCAGGTCAGCCTGACCATCTCCCCGGGCAGCCGCCAGGTGTTGGCCAGGCTCGCGAAAGAGAGCGTGCTGGCCAGCCTCTTTTCCTGCGGGGCTCGCATCTTGGAGGCAGCCTGTGGCCCCTGTATCGGCATGGGTCAGGCCCCGCCCAGCGGTGGCGTGTCGGTGCGCAGTTTCACGCGCAATTTCAAGGGCCGAAGCGGTACTCCCGACGATCTGGTCTACCTGGCCAGCCCCGAGGTCTGTGCGGCCACTGCCTTAAGAGGAGAACTATCCGATCCTCGCCGGTTGGGGGAGCCTCCGTCGATTTCCCTGCCCCCTTCATTCCAGGTGGACGAGGGGCTGATCATACCACCGCTCGA
>CAYUAM010000250.1:0-3147 GCA_964442805.1 uncultured Anaerolineales bacterium
TTGATGAGGAAGGTGCTGCCATATCTCCTCGGTAACGAAGGGCATGAAGGGGTGAAGGAGGCGCAGGGTTCGCTCCAGCATGTGGACCAAGACCTGGCGAGTCCTGGCTTTGGCCTCCTCATCAGCGCTGTAGAGGGCCACTTTGCTGGCCTCGATGTACCAGTCGCAATACTCCCCCCAAAGGAACTCGTATATCAGCCTCCCCGCCTCGCCGAACTGGTAGGCTTCCATATAGCGGCTGACCTCGCCTATCAGTCGGTTATGGCGGCTCAATATCCACCCCTCGGGCAGAGGGAGAGAGGATGGCGAGCCTGGACTCTCTGAGGGCTGTTCATAACCTTCCGGCAGGTTGCTGATGACGAAGCGGGCGGCGTTCCAGATCTTGTTGGCGAAATTTCGGCTCGCCTCCACCTGCTGCACGGATAACTTCATATCATTGCCCGGGGCGCTGCCGGTCATCAGGGCGAAGCGAAGGCCATCGGTGCCATACTGGTCCATGACCTCCAGGGGGTCGATGACGTTGCCCTTGGAACGGCTCATCTTCTCCCCGCGCTCATCTCGCACCAGGCCGTGCAGATAGACAGTGCGGAAGGGGATATCGCCCGCGCACTCCAGCCCCATCATGATCATCCGCGCCACCCAGAAGAACAAGATATCGTAGGCCGTCTCCATCACCGTGGTGGGATAGAAGTAACGCCAATCCTCGGTGTTATCGGGCCAGCCCAGAGTGGAGAAGGGCCATAGGGCCGAGGAGAACCAAGTATCTAAGATATCCGGGTCCTGCCGAAGGTCTTTGCTCCCGCACTTGGGACAGGCAGTGGGGTCATCGATGGAGGCGATGGTCTCCCCGCAGCCATCGCAATACCAGACCGGGATGCGGTGGCCCCACCACAGTTGGCGGGAGATACACCAATCGCGAATGCCCTCCAGCCAGTTATAATAGACCTTGGTGAAGCGCGGGGGGACTATCCTTATCCGCCCCCGTCGCACCGCCTCCAAGGCTGGCTGGGCCAGGGGCTTTATCTTGATGAACCACTGTTCGGAAAGGAGGGGCTCGACTAGGGTATGGCAGCGTTGACAACGGCCGGGGGCGTGGAGGTGCTCCTCCACTTTAACCAGAAGCCCTTGGGCCTTCAGGTCCTCCACCAGCCTCTTCCGACACTCCAAGCGATCCAAACCGGCGTAGGGGCCGGCCTCCTCATTCATAGTGCCGTCGGGGTTCATCACGCTCACCTGGGGCAGGCCGTGGCGCTGGCCCACCTCGTAGTCAGTGGGGTCGTGGCCGGGGGTCACCTTCACCGCCCCGGTCCCAAACCCCGTATCTACGGCCTCGTCGGCGATGATGGGGATGCGGCGGCCCAGGATGGGCAGGATGGCCATCTTGCCCACCGACCCCTGGTAACGCTCATCTTCCGGGTTGACCGCTACCGCCGTATCGCCCAGGATGGTCTCCGGCCGAGTGGTAGCAACTTCGATGTACCCCCCCTCGGCCAGGGGGTAACGGACATAGTATAGTTTGCCCGGCTCCTCCTCATGTTCCACCTCCAAATCGGAGATGGCCGTCCCACAACGGGGACACCAGTTCACCAGATACTTGCCCCGGTAGATCAGTCCCCGCTCATAGAGGCGGACGAAGGCCGCTCGCACCGCCCGGGAGAGCCCCTCATCCATGGTGAACCGCTCCCTGGTCCAATCGCAGGAGGCCCCCATTCTCCGCAACTGCTGGTTTATGAGGCCGCCGTACTTCTCCTTCCAGGCCCACCCTAATCTCATGAACCACTCTCGCCCCAGGTCGTGACGGGTCAGGCCCCTATCATCTGGAGGTAAGGGATAGCCGATCTCCTTTAGGAGGTCATCCAACTCCCGCTGGGCCAAGGCCCGCTCCATGACGTTATGGGTGGCGATGCTGGCGTGGTCGTTGCCCGGCAACCAGAGGGTGGGCTCCCCGCGCATGCGGTGCCATCGGATCATGACGTCCTGTATGGTCATGGTCAGGGCGTGGCCGATATGCAACTCCCCGGTGATGTTAGAGGGGGGCATGGAGATGACGAAAGGGGCTCGCTCCCAGTCAATCTGAGGGGTGAAATAGCCTCCCTCCTCCCAGAAACGGTAGAGCCGCTCCTCGGTGCCCTTGGGGTCATAGGTCTTCTTCATCTCAGCCATGGCTCATCTCTCCAAAGTAGATATAACAGAAAACCCCTTCGCCTCCAGGACGAAAGGGGACTTCCGCGGTACCACCTCGATTCCGGCCTAAGCCGGCGCTCTTCGCTGTAACGGGCTAACCCGGGGGAGTCTAATAGGCTAGCCGTTCAACTCCCCGGCTCCCAGGCGACCTTCGGCGGGTTTCGTTGCGGGGGCTCTCAGCCACCGGCCTCCCTTCTCTGCCAACTAGGCCCGCCTACTCCTCCTGTTCATCGCCTTTTCTAGATTTGAGGCTATTCTAACATATTTGCGTCTAACCGTCAAGGCCTTTCGGGAGGCCACGAGGGCCTCCCCTACATCTCCCTATGCTTGTCCTGGATTTGAAATCCAGGACAAGCGTGGAAGAAAGCAAAAGGCTTACATCCGCTGAATCAACTCCCTCACGAAGATGAGGGAGTAGGCCCCGGCGTAGGCCACGGCGATCATCTTGATGCTCTTGCCAATGAGGGCGGAGAGGAGGAACCACCGCAAGGGGAAACGCAGGGCCCCCGCGGCCATGCCGGCCATGTCGAATACCGGGTTGGGGATGATGGCGAGGATAAGGATGGTGAGGAAGCCGTTTCGCTTCATCCACCCCTCCATCCGCACGTAAAGGGCCTGGTCCTGGATGAGCCCTTGGCCGCTGTAGCCTAGGAGATAGCCGGTGATCTCCCCCAAGGCGCTGGCCAGACCAGCCACCAACCCCACCAGGAGAGGGTTCCAGATGCTCCCTCCCAGATAGACCACCAAGAGGGCGGGAACGGGCAGTATAACCGTGCCGCTCCCCATGAGGTTGACCAGGAAAACCCCCAGATAGCCATACCTCTCGTAGTCAGCCAAGCGATGGCGCAATAGCAAGATAGCCACGGTGATGGCGAGGGCCAGGAGGAAGGCGAATAACCTTTGCCAGGTAGCACCTTTCTGGACTGCTCGGTCGGACATACCGCTTCCCTTCTAGTCGACTTT
>CAYUAM010000251.1:0-3142 GCA_964442805.1 uncultured Anaerolineales bacterium
TTGGGCTATAATTCAAAGGTGGAGAGCCTATGGAGATAACCTGGTATGGCCATTCTTGTTTCCGGTTGCGGGATAAAGATGGCCTGGTCATTACCGACCCCTATGGTAAGGGGATAGGCTATAGCCTCCCTCATACTCGGGCCGATATAGTCACCATCAGCCACTATCACCCCCACCACAGTTACTTGAAGGGGGTGAAGGGCGAGCCCAAGGTCATCGATGGGCCCGGGGAATATGAGATCCAAGGGGTCTTCATCGCCGGCATCGCTTCCTTCCACGACAAGCGCAGGGGAAGGGACCGGGGGCGAAACACCATCTACCTTTTCGATTTCGATGGGCTCACCATCTGTCATCTGGGCGACCTGGGACAGGTGCTCACCTCTTCCCAGGTGGAAGAACTAGGCGATGTGGACCTTCTCTTGATCCCCGTAGGGGGACATACCACCATCGATGCTGCCGAAGCCTCGGAGGTGATAAGCCTCTTGGAGCCCCGCCTGGTCATCCCCATGCACTATCGGACGGAAGTCACGGTGGGCTCCCCTTTGGACGGGGTGGATAAGTTTTTGAAGGTGATGGGGGTCAAAGGGGAGGTCCAAGATAGCCTCAAGGTAACTAAATCCAACCTGCCCGATGAGACCCAGGTGGTTATCCTCAGGCATAAAGGATGAGGTATAGAGCCGTAATCTTCGATGCCGGCCTGACCCTGATTCGGCCCCTCTCCGACAGCATCGAGCGATGCGTTTCCCTGTGCAGAGAGCAGGGTCGTCCCTTCAGCCGGGACCAGATCGAGGAAGCCTTTAGGCCTCTGTGGGAAGAGTTGATAAGGGAGCAGGGAGAGCATTGGGTTTCGGACGAGGGCATCCGCCGGGCTTTCCATCGCCTCTATGGCCATCTTTTTCGCTCCTTGGGGCTATCCCATCCTGAGGAGTTGGCCTCGCTGGTCTATGAGCGTTCCTTGGAGCCCTCCAATTGGCAACTCTTCCCGGAGGTGAGGCCGGTGTTGAAGGGACTGAAGGAGCATGGGTTCATCTTGGGGGTGGTCTCCAACTGGGAGACCACTTTGCAGGATATCTTGGATCACCTGGGAGTGACCCCTTATTTGGACTTCGTAGTCATCTCCTCGGCTATGGGGGCGGCTAAGCCTCACGGGGAGATATTCAGGTTGGCCCTGGAGCGGGCCGGGGTGAGGGCGGAGGAGACCATCTATGTGGGGGATACCTATCATATAGATATACTGGGCGCTAGGGCGGCGGGTCTCATTCCTCTCCTCTTGGACCGCTCCGGCAAGGCCCCACCCCATCTCGATTGCCCCCTCCTGAGGAGCCTGGAGGAGATCTGGAATTTTATATAGAAGGTGAGGGGAAAGTGGATCTAGAACGCATCGAGAAAGCGGTGAAAGAGATCATCGAGGCCCTGGGGGAGGACCCGGCCCGGGAGGGCTTGGCCGATACGCCGCGGCGCATCGCCGAGGCCTACTCCGAGATCTTCTCCGGGCTGGGGGAGGACCCCATCGAGGTCTTGGGCGTGGGCTTCACCGAACCCCAGAACCAGGAAATGGTGGTGCTGAGAGATATCCCCTTCTACTCCGTGTGTGAGCACCACTTCTTGCCTTTCCACGGGGTGGCTCATGTGGGCTATATACCCGCCCAGCGGGTGGTGGGGCTGAGCAAACTGGCCAGGGTGGTGGAGGTCTTGGCCCGCCGCCCCCAGATGCAGGAGCGGCTCACCAGCCAGATCGCCGACGCCATCATGTCCGCCCTGGAGCCCCGAGGGGTGGGGGTGGTCATCGAGGCCGAGCACCTCTGCATCACCATGCGGGGCGTCAAGAAGGCGGGGAGCCGCCTGGTGACCTCGGCCACCAGGGGCATCTTCCGCACCCGGCCTGAGACCAGGGCGGAGTTCTTCTCCATCCTGCGGGGAAGGGAGCTGTGAGCGGCTATAACCTGCGCATCTTGACCTTCCAAAGCCCCGAGGGGCTCCGAGAGGAGATGGAGAAGATCGGGGCTCACCCCGGGGGCATCAAGATAATGGTGCCCAAGGGGCTCTTCTGGGGGGTGAAACTGGAGGGGGTGAAGTTCGCCGCGGCCAATATCCTCAAACAAGAGATGCTCTCCCTAGGCGGCGAGGCGGCCCTGGCCAGGGATATCTACTTCGGGGAGAGGGAGGTCAGCGATGTGCTCCTCCTGGGCACCCAGCGCCATTACCGCGAGTTGATAAAGAAACTGCGCATCCAGCCCCTGAAGAGCCTGGTGGCCATCGCCTCGGAGTTACGACAAGCCTTGGAGCGTTACGGGGGAGCGAAGGAGCCCCTCACCATAGGCCAGAAGACCTTCCGTTGGGGGGAAAAGACCTACATCATGGGGGTATTGAACATAACTCCCGATTCCTTCTCCGGCGATGGCCTCTTGGGCCATCTGGAGGCGATAGTGGCTCGGGCCCAGGAGTTCGCCGCCCAGGGGGCGGACATCATCGATATTGGAGGGGAGTCCACCCGCCCCGGCTCCGAGCCCATCTCTGCCCAGGATGAGTTGCAAAGGGTCCTGCCGGTTATGGAGAGGTTAGCGTCGGAGTTAGATATCCCCCTCTCCATCGATACCTATAAGGCCCAGGTGGCGGAGGAGGCCCTCTCCGCCGGGGCCAGCATGATAAACGACGTCTGGGGCCTGCGTATGGACCCTCAGATGGCTCCCCTGGTGGCCCGATGCCAGGTGCCGGTGATCGTCATGCATAACCGCAGTCGCCCCAAGGACGCGGCCCAGACGGAGAGGCTGGGGGGGAGATACCTGGGGGTGGAATACCGAGACCTGATGGCCGATATCATCCGCGACCTGAGGGAGAGCGTGGATCTGGCCCTGGAAGCGGGGGTGGATAGGAGCAAGATCGTGATCGACCCCGGCATGGGGTTCGGCAAGACGGTAGAGCAGAACCTCAAATTGCTCTCGCAGCTCGCTCAACTTAAGGTCCTGGGCTACCCCATCTTAGTGGGCCCTTCCCGCAAGTCCTTCATCGGCTACACCCTGGACCTCCCCCCGGAGGAACGGCTGGAGGGGACGGCGGCGGCGGTGGCCCTGGCCATCGCCCAGGGAGCGGATATAGTGCGGGTCCATGACGTGAAGGAGATGGAGCGCGTGGCCCGCTTGGC
>CAYUAM010000252.1:0-3105 GCA_964442805.1 uncultured Anaerolineales bacterium
ATGGCCTTGGGGGAGAGGGCGGCGCGAGCAGCAGCGAAATACGATCTTGTCTGGGAGGCCTGCTTCTGAGGGTATCGGTTTTCCAAGGGAGCCATTATCAGATCGGCTATCAGATGGGGTGCCGCCTGGGCAACCTGGAAATCCCACCCAGCGATAGCGGGATGGCCCGGTTGGCCGCCCAGTGCGAGGCCTTACTTAGGGAGATCTACCCTCCCTTGGTGGAGAAGGTGGAGGGGATGATAGAGGGGAGCGGCTTGGACCCACAGGATTTCAAAGCCTATTTCTACGCCCGGGGTGGAACCTCGCAGATGGGCTGCACCAATCTGGCCGTCTTGCCCCAGCATACCAGGGAGGGGAAACTCCTCTTGGCTGGCAACTACGACTGGTACTACTCCGCCGGGGAGTGGCGGGAGGTTAGGCTGGTGCGCCCTCAGGAGGGATATTCTCATCTGGCGGTGAGCCACCACTGGGCCGGCAGCCCCGATGGCCTCAATGAGAGGGGGTTAGCCGTTTTCCTCTCGGTTTTGCCGGAGATGGAAGCGATAGGCCCCGGCCTGCAATGGCAGTTGGTCATGGACATGATGATGGAGAGGTGTAAGGACATTCAGGAGGCCCGACAACTCATAACCTCCTTTCCTCACCTTAGGGCCTTCAACTACCTCATCGCCGACGGCAGTCAGGCCATGGTGGCCGAGGCTACTCCCCGTTTCGTCTCCATCAGGGAGCCGGAGGAAGGGTTCTTAGTCGCTACCAACCACTTGCCAGGGAGGGAACGCCCCGAGGAGGAGTTGACTGAGCGGGATCGGGAGCGCCAGAGGCGATCCCTGGCCCGCTACCAACGAGCCTCCCTGATGCTCAGGGAGAGGCTGGGGCAGATGGACGGGGAGGGGGCTAAGGAGATCTTGAGGGACCACCAGGCTCCCATCTGCCGGGGAGACCACCCCCCTTTGCCCACCCTGGGAGGGTTCCACACCATCTTCGGCACCATCTGGTCCCTGATCTGCCAACCCGAGGATGGGGAGTTGCTCATCGCCGAGGGCCACCCCTGCGGGGCTGAGTACGAGCCTTATTCCTTTGAGGTGGAGGATGGGTAAGTTGTCTGGGCTGAGGATCATCATCACCTCCGGGCCCACCCGAGGGCCCATCGATGCGGTGAGATACATAGCCAACAAATCCACCGGCCGGCTGGGCTCCCTCATCGCCCAAGAGGCCCTGGCCGAGGGGGCGGAGGTGACCTTCATCTATGGCAAGGAAAGCCTGCTTCCCCCCGCTCAAGGAGGGCTGCGCCTGGTGGAGGTGGAGACGGTCCCCGACCTGGTGGAGGCGGTGGAGAGGGAGATGGGTCAAACAAATTACGATGCCATCATCCACACCATGGCCGTCTTGGACTACGTCCCGGAGGCCTATATCCCGGAGAAGACCCCCTCCGGGCAGGAGGAGTGGTGGATCAAATTGGTCAAGACCCCTAAAGTGATAAAGAGGATGCGGGAGTTAAACCCAGAGGCCTTTCTGGTGGGCTTCAAATTGGAGGCAGGGAGAAGTGAGGAGGAATTGATCCGCATCGCCCACCGCTCCCTATTGAACAACAAAGCAGACCTGGTGGTGGCCAACGACTTGGTCCAGATCGAGAAGGGAAACCATGTAGCCTACCTGGTAGACCCGCAAGGGGAGGCCATCAAAGTGGTGGGCAAGGAAGAGATAGCCAAACGGTTGGTGGAGGTAATCGGTCAACGCTTGGGGAGAGGAGGGCGGAAAGGTGGCTGAAGAATTAAAAGGCAAGACCATACTCTTAGGAGTTACGGGAGGCATCGCCGCTTATAAGGCCCCCATGATCTTGCGGCGGCTTCAAAGGATGGGGGCGCAGGTGATGGTGGCCATGACCAAGGCGGGCACGGAATTCGTCACCCCCCTGACCTTCAAGGCCTTGACCGGCCACCCGGTCTTGGTGGATATGTTCGATCCGGCCACGGAGTGGCAGATAGAGCATGTGATCTTGGCCGAGAAGGTGGACTTGGTCTTGATCGCCCCAGCCACGGCCAATATCATCGGCAAGATAGCGGCTGGGCTGGCCAATGATATGGTGAGCCTGACCGTGATGGCCACCAAGGCCCCCGTGATCATCGCCCCGGCCATGAACGTCAATATGTATGAGAACCCCATCGTCCAAGGCAACATCAAGAGGCTCCAGGAGGGGGGCTATACCTTCGTGGAGCCCGAGGAGGGGGTCTTGGCCACGGGGATAAGGGGGAAGGGCCGTTTGGCCGAGGTGGACTCGATAGTGAAAAAGGTGTGCGAGATCTTGTCTCCCGGGCCACAAGACCACAAAAGATCTAAAAAGCGAGACCGTCGCCAATAGAGTTGTAAAGGGAGGCTTTTCATGTCGGAGGAGGAGACCTTTACCACCACCTTTCGGGTGCGCTATTCCGAGACCGATGCCATGGGCATCGTCTACCACTCCAACTATATCATCTGGTTCGAGGTGGGGAGGGGGGATTATATGAGGCGCAAGGGGTGGGATTACGCCCAATTCGAGGCCCAAGGCTACTACCTCCCCGTCTCCGAGGTCGACGCCCGCTTCATCGCCTCCGCTCATTACGGGGAGATGGTCACGGTGAGGACCCGCCTAGTGGAGTTGAGGAGCCGCAAGGTCGCCTTCGAATATGAGGTGGTGAATGACAAAGGGGAACTCTTGGCCCGCGGCCACACTAAACATATCTGCACCGATAAGGCCGGCCGGGTGAGGACTATCCCTCGGGCGGTAGCGGAGATGCTGAGAGGTGAAGCCAGGGGGGAGTGAACGATGCCCGAACTCCCGGAGTTGGAGGTGGTGCGGGCTTTCCTGAAAGAGCGGCTAGTGGGCCAGAGGATAGAGAGGGTGGAGGTCCTGCGGCCCATCGTGGTGCGCAACCTCACCGATCACCCATTCGCTCCCTTCCTGGAGGGCCAAACCATCGCCGACGTTGTGCGTCGAGGGAAATTCCTGGTGCTCTCCCTGGATTCAGGTTTCTTGGTTATAAACCCCATGCTGAGCGGGAGGCTCTACTACTGTCGCCCCCAGGAAAAGCACTTGGCCTATACTTTCCTCATCTTGCATATGGCCCAGGG
>CAYUAM010000253.1:0-3101 GCA_964442805.1 uncultured Anaerolineales bacterium
AGGTGTGTAGGTGGGATAGGGCGTGGACGTAGGGTATGGCGTATATGTTGGATATGGAGTTGGAGACGGCACGCCGCAAGCCACGAGAAAGCCAGCCGAGATCGCTGTGAGCAGAAGGGCCTTGAGCATCCCAACCATCGCCTGAGGGTCCTCACTGGCCATTGATCTGCCTCCTACGGTAAGAGTCGTTGACCCAGTTTACTCCATCGACCAGATGAGGGCAAACATGCTTGCACCTTCCTCGCCCCCATCCGCCACCTGCCAATCAATCAACAGCCGTCGCTGGACTTGCTATCTTCCCTTCGCTAGCAAATGAGTGCCGTCGTGGAGAAACGATGATAGGGACCACCTACTGATAATCTTCCCTTGGCGGCGAGAACACCTCGACGGCTAAAGAATCCTCCAGCACCCGGTAACTGTGGGACGCGCCACCAGGAATAATGTAACTATCGTCCGGCTCGATCTCGCCTATCTCGGTCATCTCCCGGGCGAAGCCCGAGAGCCGGACGACCATTACTGTCGGCTCTCCTGTAATTAGAAAGCGTTTGTGAGTAGGTTGAGTCTTAATGCTCACCTCTCTTTTCCAGCATAACGCCCAGGTTGCGGGGGAGGCAATCAAAGTATTCCATTAGGTCAAGCCACTCTAGTTTTTTTACCGTGGCCGTGGGAAGCTGATCGCGTGGAACCCCTTCCAGAAGAAGGGTGGTCTCCTCCGGAGAGAATTCCTCCCCTCCCACAACCCATTCCAAGAAATCCCTGTTCTCTGGGCAGACCCTCTGACAGTGAAGACATCCCACCAGGCAGTTGTGCCAGGAAGGATCCAACCAGGCCGGGAACTGGCCGGCCCTCTCATTATGAAAGGTGATACACCGCTCCGCGTGGAGAAGAAAACGCTCAGAACTGATGGCGCCAGTAGGACAACGATGGAGGCAAGCAGAACAATTTTGGCAAAACTCCATCATCCGTGATTCCTGCCATCCCTCTTCCTGGCAAGGGAAGTCCGAGTAAAAAGTCACCAGCCGATGGAAACTTCCCATCCCCTCAACATAACATATGTTGTTCTTTCCATAACGCCCTAGTCCGCTGCGCACGGCCAGGAGTTTCTTGGGCAAGGCAGCCCGATCTACACGGTATCCTGCTGGACCTAGAACGGCCGCGAGGAGGTCTTCCACCCGCTTATCGGTCTCCCTATAGGCCACATAGGTGGGGGGCACGATGAGAGTCACCTTTCTCCCTTCCCAGGTGAAGGTTACCTGGGTCTGGGGATCGGGGACGGCGACCACGATCAGGGATTTGGCCTCCGGCAGGCTATCAGGGGGGCTGAATTTAAACCAAGTGAGGCGTTCTTGGTAGAATTCCTCACAGAAGAGGCCCTGCCTATGGCGTCCCTCGATCTCCTCTTGCAAGTCGCGAAGGTGCCGGATAGATACGACGCGCCCCCTATAACCTTGTCCCTCCAATTGAGAAAGCATTTCTTCCGTAATCCTTTTGATAGTCATTTGATTCCCCATCTTGTGCACGCTTGATTGTTTCTGCCAATGAGAGACCTAGCCGAGCGCAGATCTTCGCTTCCAACTCCGGTACCGGCAGCGTCGGAACCCAGTTCCAACACTCGCGCAACCCACCCACTCATTCTATCTCCCACTCCTGAGAATGGATGTCAGCATAGGCGAAGCCGGTCGCCGCCCGCGCCTCCAGGGCCTCGATATTGCCACTCTTTACCCGTCACTCGCCTCCCTGGGCTTTGATTTTGTTTTGGCCTCTTTCCTCTTACGCAGGGCCGTCCTTGCGCCCACCGCATAGAGGGAGTCAGGCATGATATCTATCACCTGGTTGAACTCGCGAACGGCCTTCTTCTCCCTCCCGGTTTGAAGATAGGCTAATCCCAAGTTGTAACGGCAAGCCGCCTCGTACTTGGGGCCAAGTATACCTAACTGCTTTGTCCTCAGCACCTCCTCCGAGCCCTCTATGGCTTCCTCAAATTTGCCCTGGCGTAGTTGCGTGACGCTATAGTTGATGAGCACCAGCAAGCGAGTGACCGCATCGGGCCGAAGGCGTAAAGCAAGCCGAAGGAGGGACTCCGCGATTTGGTGCTTGCCTCGCTTAGAGAGGAGGTTGGCCAAATCAACCAACAGCCGCGCGCGTAGGGAGACAACGTAAATAAAGATGAGGAAGAAAATGGGGTGAATGATCACCCTCAGCCCCCAGGAGAGAAGAAGGGCCAGGCCCGTGAGGATTAGCACCTCTAAAGCGAATTGATTGGATAGGCCCTCATGGCGCAAAAGGGATAAGCCTGCGAAGATCAGGACGAAAAAAAGGGATATCAAAGGGAGGATAAGATAAGGGTTAACTCCAAGGATCATTGCCCCCTTTGCACCTTAGGTGAAAAGACGTTCGGCGGTGCGCTCTAGCATCTCGATGCCTCTCACTTCCGTCTCGAACTGGGGCACCAGGGCTCGCACCATACCATCGAAGGAGTCCCAGATCTCCTTCATGTAGTTTTCCTGCATCCTTAATCGATTGAGCACGAACTCCGGCGCATCCTTCCCCAGGGTCTCCTTCTCGATGATCATGTTCACGATGACCCCTCCTATAGGGATGCCGAACTCCTTGAACCATGCAATGAAACGCTTTATCACGGCGATGGGCAGGGCCTCGGGAAGGGTGATAAAGAAGAAGGCCGTTTTCCCCTCATCGGTGAGGAGTTCTTTAGCGTGTTTCATCCTCTCTCGGAAGGAGAGGAGATAATCCATCAAGGGGTCCTTCTCCTCCTTCTTCTTGCTGTAGGATAGGAGTTCGCGCAGCGACTTGGCTTCCTCACGGCTCTTCACCATCTTGTTTACCCAGAGGGAGTAGACCGAGGACATCCCTAGAAGCCTGCGAGCATTGGCCGTAGGGGCGGTATCGAAGACGTAACTCTCGTACTCATCCTCAAACATTAGGTCAATCATGTTCTCGAACATGGCCGATTCCTCGAAGGCAGGGTTCATGGTCGCGGACTCCACAAACTCATCTGCCTTGGCCTTGACATCGGCGAACTTCAGGAACCACTCGATCTTCTCCCTGATCTCTCGCTTCGATTTCTCTATGGTGTCCCTGGT
>CAYUAM010000254.1:0-3093 GCA_964442805.1 uncultured Anaerolineales bacterium
TAACAAGGTAGCCGTACCGGAAGGTGCGGCTGGATCACCTCCTTTCTAGGGAGAAAACGGCCAAAGCCCTCGGGCCGAGGCCTATCTCCTAGGTCGATCACAGACCCCGCGGTCTGTGTTCCCCAAGGTCCACCTTCCTATCACTCCTCAGTTGTTAAGGGAAAAGGAGGGCCTATCATCAGATAGGCCTCTCTAATCATCAGCCTCAAAGGAGTCATCATGAAATACCGCGCCCTTCGTATCGTGGCCACCGTCTATCGCATCCTGGGTTGGATCGTCATCGTCCTCGGAGCCCTCTCCACCTGTGCCTTCTCCGCCCTGACCATGACCGGCACGGCCTTCATGGGCTCCTACGGCATGATGGCCCCCCGAGCGACGGAGCAATTCGCCGGCGGGGTGATAGCGGGGCTTTTCACCCTGGTGATGGGCCTCATCATGACCGCCCTCTGGGGGTTGACGCTCCTGGCCTTCGCCGAGGGCATCCAGGTCTTCCTGGACATCGAGGAGAACACCCGGGAGATGGTGAGGCGGCTGAAGGAGATGCCGGGGCCGGCCGCGCCGTCCAAAACCACTCCTGAGTGAGAGCCTCCTGGGCCCTTAGCTCAGTTGGTTAGAGCACGCCTCTGATAAGGGCGAGGTCCGTGGTTCGAATCCACGAGGGCCCATTTCTCTTTGGGGACCGTCGCAATGGGCTGGACAATTAATCCAGCCTTCTTTTGTCCCCCCTTGCTGCCTCCGAATCTCTCAGTTCCTGGCTACGAAGGGTTGACAACTTTTCCCTCTTACGGTAGAATGACGGCAAAGCGAAAACCATGCTGCTTCGCCAATGGCGCCCAGCATTGAAGGTGGGGAAGGAGGTGAAACAAGGGAGAAAAGGCAAACTCATCTATTAGTAATACGAGGCAAGAGCAGGCCGATTTCTGGTCTGCGGAGCAAAAAGAGAGGAGAGATCGATGCATCGTAAATTTCTGGTGGTACTCATAGCGGTGGCCATGCTAGCCGCGGTCGCTGCTCCGGCTTTCGCCGAGCCGCCCGTCCCCGGCGGCGGCTCAGCCACTGGCGAGGCCATCACCGAGGGGTTGCCAGAGGCCAGCGGTCAACTCAATGGGCCAGAAGCCTCAGCGATAAGTATCTACGCCTGGGTGAACCTGGCCAGATGTGAAGTGTGGCATCTCGGCGGTTCGACCGCCGTGTGCAGCCAAGCCTACGGCGCAAGCAGTAAGGCCGTCAGCACGATGATCGTCAAGAACAAACTCTGCATCGGCAGCACGTGCACCACCTGGGCGAAGGCCACGGGCTCAAATCTGGTCTGGGCCTGGGCTGGTTGGTGCGTGAGCAACGCGAGGGCTAACTGGAAGACTTACGGAGTCCAAACCTTTAAGTACGGCACTGCGAAGAAGACCTTCAAAACCAAATGGGGCGCCCCACTGTAAAGGTCAACCACTCATCGGGCCCGGCATTAAGCGCGGGCCCGATGGAACTTATCTAACTTCATTGGCATCTATATTTCGTGGTAGATGGGGGAAAGCACGGCTTGCCCAATAAGCGGTGGTTAACTATCCTCCTGGCCATCCTTCTCCTGGTGGCCTGCAGCGGGAGGCTGTCTCCTACTGGGCTTCCCGCCCCGCAAGGAACGCCCTCCGAGGCCACCAGTGGGGGGGGAACCGCTATCGAAGAAGAACCCTCCCCGGCGGGGGAAGAAGCGCTCCCTCAACCCATTGGCGGCCGAAGCGAGCCAGGAGAAGAGCCTCCCATGCCGGAGATGAGCCTGGAGGAGATCCGCCAGGAAGCCCGCCAGAGTGGGGGGGTCTTCTTTTATATGGATTCCCCCTTCCGAGGGGAGAGTTACGATACCTACCGCATATCTGGTGGAGGGGAATTTGGAGCGGAGGTGGTCTTCGGAAATTATGAGCCCGAGGCATCGGACTTTTCATTCTCCTGCCTGGTCGACTATATCCAAACCCCTTGTGTTGATGGGTTGCCAGGCCAGGCCTATCCTTTTACTCTCCCTTCCCAGACGGACCACACCTTCCAAATACGCCTCTCCGGCCTGGCCGATGGGCTGCACGACCTCATCTTTCTCGTCTTCGAGAGGCCCGATGAGCACACTACAGACCCTGACTTCCGGGCGGAGAGCCGTGACCTATTCGATTTCTACCGTGTTAACCTCTACGTAGGGGAGTCAGCCTCGCTCCCCTCTATCACTTACACCCCTTTCAACGAACCAGATGAGTTAGCGCCCCAGGGGATATACCTGTATACCATAAGCCGGGAGGTACTGCTTGACCCTTGGCAAACCCCCTGGCATTCCGAGAGCCTCAACCCCGGGCAAGAGGTGAGTTATTACGCCACCCTCAATAACCCGGAGCCCTTCCCTACCCGCTTTGTCTTAGTGGCCTTCCTCAGTTTCCAGCAGGTGCCCTTCGCTCCCGACCATCTGGTCTTCTACGGCCAGGTCGAAAGCGAAAAGCGGGCCTCGGTGGAAACTACCCTCATCGCTCCCACCGAGCCTGGCTCCTACGAGTTTGTGGTCCTCATGGTGGACAACCCCTACATAGATCTCGTTGGGCAATCTGATCTATCCTCCGACATCAATTCATCGGAACGAGTGCTCCTCACTGTCCGTTAAAGGAGGAGCGCTCTATCCCCAAGGTGGGAGCGGCGTAGAGAACGATCCCAAATTTGATTGCAGGGAGAGGCGAGTGGCGTTTTAATCTGCTCGCTTCTTATGTTATAATCCATTGTGCGGGGCCTGTCCCGAGGGACGCAGGTCCGAGGGGCCGTAGTTCAGATTGGGAGAACGCCTCCCTTGCACGGAGGAGGTCAGGGGTTCGAATCCCCTCGGCTCCACTGGATAGGGCTGTAGCGATTTTCAAGGGCTTCCAATAGGCAAGAATAATGGCCTATCTGGCCACCGCCACTACGGTTGTCAACTTCCTGGCCCTAGCCGTCTCGCTATGGCTGGGCTTCTACATCGTTACCCGCAGCCCCCGACGCCAGACCTCCTGGCTGGCTACCCTAACCCTCTGGTCGTTGACCTGTCTATTCTTTACCAACCTCCTCCCCCCCAACCTGGGCACCCAAGAGAGCCTT
>CAYUAM010000255.1:0-3082 GCA_964442805.1 uncultured Anaerolineales bacterium
GCTCATGAAATAAAAAGGCTGGTGTCGGGTTGAAACCGGCACCAGCCCAGAAAGCGAACCAGAACGATCTTCTTTGAGGCTCTCCTTAGGGACGGACTATGCGGGCGTTAAGCCAAATGGCCCAGTCTTGGTTGGAGGGCCCATTAGTCCATACGGTCAGGGTGAAATCGACCGTCTCCCCGGCCAGGGAACTGAGATCCACGTTGAAATTTTCCAGGCTGCCATTGTAGGCCTTAGTCTTGTCGGCTAGCACATGGTACCCTCCATCATAGTACCCCAACACCCACCTAGCATTCCCGACTAACGCGCCATCTATGAACCCTATCTTTGCCCTGAACATATCTCCCGCTTGAATCACCTCGTCAACTTCATACCGTCCAGTGATCCCGCCGCCGTTCTCCCATTTGGGATGGGTTATCAAGGACCTGGCGGGGGTGCTTCCATCCTCTAGGGGTACACTGTCCCTCCAGCAGGCGTACCCCTTATTATCCCCGAGAGGACATGTAGCATGGTTATGGAAGGTAATGGATTCACCGTCGTTATTAAACCAGGTAGCCGAGGGAGCCTCAGCGACGAAGTTAAACGGTTCCGTAGGGCCCGCCGGGTTGACCGTTACCGTGACGCTGGCCGTGGCCGTGCCTCCCGGCCCCACGGCAGTCATAGTATAGGTGGTGGTAGTGGCCGGAGAGACCACCCTTGAGTCTGGCGTCGCCACCCCGCCAATGCCCTGGTCTATCTCCACGCTAGTAGCGTTGCTCACCAAGCCCCAACTCAGGGTGGTGTTCCCCCCCTCAGTGATGGTCGCAGGCTCGGCTTTGAAGAACTCGATGCTAGGCGGGCTAGGCGTGGCTGTGGCCGTCGGCGTAGCGGTAGACGTGGCCGTCGCCGTGGGCGTCGAGGTGGGCGGGACGGGCGTGGCGGTGGCCGCCGGCGGAGAGGTGGGCGTAGCAGTTGGCGGCGGGGAGGTAGGCGTGGCCGTGGCCCCCGGCGGGGAAGTCGGCGTAGGGGTAGCCTCGGGTGGAACCGTAGGCGTGGCCTCAGCCACTACCTCCCCTACCTCTATCACGATAGCGGCCGGGTCGCTCATCTGCCCCCCGCTGTCTAGGGCCCTCACCTCCACATTGTGACGACCAGCCCCGCTAGCCTCCCACGATAACTGGGCGCTGAATATGTCCTGTGGAGCGGGACTGGTGGCCACATCCACCATCTCCCCATCCACATATAACTCCAACCTCGATACCGAACGCCCGGTGGCCGTGGCATCCACCACCAACTCCTGCCCCTCCTCCACCCGATAGTTGCTGGGGGGAGAGGCGATGATCACCTCCGGCTTGGCCCCGGCAAATAGGTATCGCCAGGCCCCGAAAATGCCGCAAGCCAGGACGATGACCACCGCGAAGCCCAAGATGATGCCCACAATCCATTTCATCTCTTTGCTCATTCCTCCTCCTTCGCTGTGCGCAAGTCGCTCACTTGTTAGCCATTATAGCACACTATGAGAACTTGAGCAATATAAAAAGAATCAAGTTCAATCCCCCTCCTTCAACCTCCTTCGCCACTCATAGAGGCGGTTCAGGGCCTCCAGAGGGGAGAGGGAGTCGATGTCTAACTTTTTCAGTTCCTCCAAGAGGGGGTGTTCCAAGGAGAAGAGGGAGAGTTGTTGGGCCCTCTCCCGGGGCGCGGTCAAGGGGGTGCGGGGAGCGCTCTTTTCCAGTTCCTCCAAGATCTCCTGGGCTCGATGGATCACCGCCCTGGGCAGCCCGGCCAACTGGGCCACGTGGATGCCGTAACTCTTGTCCATCCCCCCGGGGACGATGCGCCGCAGGAAGACCACGCTATCCCCCTCCTCGGCCACGGCCACGTTGTAGTTGCGCACCCGGGGCAAGAAGTGGGCCAACTCCGTTAGTTCGTGATAGTGGGTAGCGAAGAGGGTCTTGGCCCGCAGGCGGGGGTGGTTATGGATATATTCCACCACCGCCCAGGCGATGGAAATGCCGTCATAGGTGCTGGTCCCCCGACCTATCTCGTCCAGGATCAAGAGGCTCCTCCCCGTGGCGTGATGCAGGATGTTGGCCGTCTCCAGCATCTCCACCAGGAAGGTGCTTTGCCCGGCGCTTATCTCGTCCCGGGCCCCGATGCGGGTGAATATTCGATCCACCAGGCCGATGCGGGCCTCATCGACGGGGACGAAGGAGCCCATCTGGGCCAAGAGCACTATGAGGGCCACCTGGCGCAGGTAGGTCGATTTCCCGGCCATATTGGGGCCGGTGAGGACGATGACCTGCTCCTCCGGGGTGAGGTGGGCGTCGTTGGGGACGAAGGGCTCCTCCCTCTGGGTCAACTCCACCACCGGGTGGCGGCCAGCGGTGATATCTATCTCTCCCCCGTCGTTCAAGAGGGGCCGCACGTAGTTATTCCGCGCCGCCACCTCGGCCAGGGCGACAAGGGCGTCCAGCCGAGCCAAGGCTCGCGCCGTCTCCAGGAGGCGCGAGGAATAGGAGGCCACCTCACCGCAGACCTGGCGGAATATCTGGGCCTCTAGTTCCTGGCTTTGCTCCTGGGCGTTGAGGATGAAGGACTCCCGCTCCTTCAGTTCCGGGGTGATGAAGCGCTCGGCGTTGACCAAGGTCTGCTTGCGGACATACTCATCCGGCACCAGGCTCAAATTCGGCTTGGTGACCTCGATATAGTAGCCGAAGACCTTGTTATAGCCCACCTTGAGCGATCTTATCCCCGTGCGCCCCCTCTCCCTCCTCTCCAAACTAGCCACCCACTCCTTGGCCTCCCTGGCCGCGGCCAAGAGGCCGTCCAACTCCGCGGAGAAGCCTTTGGCGATGACCCCTGAGGAGCCCAAAGTGGCGGGGGCATCTTCGGCGATGGCCCGGGCGATGAGGTCGGCCACCTCCGGGCAGGGATCCAGGGAGCGAGATAGTTCGCCCAGGGGATGGTTGGAGTCTACGGAGAAGCGACTCAAGGTCTCCTTGATCCCGGGCACCGCTTCCAGGCTCTGCCTTATGCCCAAGAGGTCGCGAGGGGCGGCTATCCCCTGCACGGCCCGACCGGTCAACCGCTCCAGGTCCCG
>CAYUAM010000256.1:0-3068 GCA_964442805.1 uncultured Anaerolineales bacterium
ATTGAATTTGATTAGTGCTTATGGGAATGGGACTCGTAGAAAAGGCTAAAAATGCCCCCACCGGGCCGGGCGTCTATATCATGAAGGATGAGGCCGGGAGGGTGGTCTATGTAGGGAAGGCGGCCCATTTGAGGAATAGGGTGCGTTCCTATTCTGCCGCCTCCCCCTCCCCCAAATTGGCCCATTTGGCCCGCACGGTGGCCGACCTGGAGTTCATCGTCACCGAGTCGGAGATGGAAGCCCTCATCCTGGAATGCTCCCTCATAAAGAGGTATCGCCCTCGCTATAACGTGCGCTTCAAGGACGACAAGCGCTATCCCTATATCCGCATCAGTTGGGAGGAGGATTTCCCCCGCCTTCAGATAGTGCGGCGCATCAAGCAGGATGGGGCCCGCTATTATGGCCCCTTCGCCTCCTCCGAGGCCATGTACCGCACCCTGGATACGGCCCGCCGCATCTTCCCTTATCTCACCTGCAAACGCAAGATCACCGGCCAAGACAAGAGGGCTTGTCTCTATTATCACCTCAAACTTTGTGCCGCCCCCTGCATCGGAGCCATCGATAAGGAAGGATACCGAGGGTTGATAGAGGGGCTCTGCCGATTCCTGGAGGGGAAGCAGGAGGAGGTCTTAGAGGCTTTGCATGGAGAGATGGAGGAGGCGGCCCAGCGAATGCAGTTCGAGCGGGCCATCCTCTTCCGGGACCGCATCCGGGGGATAGAACGGGCCATGGAGAAGCAGCGAGTGGTCTCTCAGGCCAGGGTGGACCAAGATATCATCGCCCTGGCCCGACGAGATGGCCAGGCTTGCGCTCAGGTCTTCTTCGTGCGAGGGGGGAAACTGATAAACCGGGAGTCGTTCATCCTGGAGGGGACGGAGGGTGAGGATGAGCAGCAGGTGCTCACCTCTTTCCTCAAGCAGTTCTATGACGGGGTGGCCTACCTGCCCCCGGAGGTCCTTCTGGGAGGGGAGGTCGAGGAGAGGGCCATCATGGAGCGATGGTTGACGGAGAGGCGGGGTTCCAAGGTGACCATCCAGGTGCCTCGCCGAGGCCAGAAGCGGGAACTGGTGAAGATGGCGGTGGAGAACGCGGCCCAGGCCCTGGCCCTTTTAGAGAGCGAGGCTGAGGAGGGCGATATGGCGGCCGCCTTGACGGAGTTACAGGAGCGACTGGGGCTGGAAAGTAGCCCCGACCGCATCGAGGCTTATGACATATCCAACATCCAGGGGCGGCAGGCTACGGGCTCCATGGTGGCGTTTCAAGGGGGCCTCCCTCATAAGGGGGCTTATCGCCATTTCCGCATCGGAGGGGTGGAGGGCAGCGATGATTACGCCATGATGGGAGAGCTCCTGCGCCGCCGCTTCAAGCGGGCTTTGGAGGGGGATGAGAGCGACTGGGCCACCCTCCCCGATTTGATAGTGGTGGATGGCGGTCGGGGGCAACTTAATGTGGCCCTGGAGGTATTGGGGGAGCACGGCCTGGATATCCCCGCCGTGGGCTTGGCCAAGGAAAGGGAGGAGATATATAAACCGGATGCCGCGACGCCCATCTCTCTCCCCGGGGACTCGCCGGCCCTCCATCTCTTGCAGCGGCTGCGCGATGAGGCCCATCGTTTCGCCCTGGGTTATCATCAAAAGTTGCGCCGCAAAGGGGGGCTGGCCTCCCTCTTGGAGGAGATCCCGGGGGTGGGGCCCAAGAGGCGGCGAGCCCTGCTCAGACATTTCGGCTCCCTGGAGGCCGTCCGCCAAGCCAGCCTGGAGGAGTTGGCGGCGGTGGAAGGGATGAACGAGGCGGTGGCTAAGAAGGTGAGGGATTTCTTATGAGCGAGAGTTATCTCTGGCCCCCTCTGCCTTGGATGGAGGAGGATGAGATCCTTCTCGCTTTTCGACGTCGCCACCCTTATACTTTGGCATTGAAGTTGCTCATCCCCGCCTTCCTCTTGGCTTTGCCCCTGGCCTTCTGGGCCCTGACCTCCGACTATGGCCCCTCCGCCACCCGCTTGCTACCCCTATCTTATCTTTTCCTCGGTCCCTTAGGAGCCTCGCTTTTCCTCTGGTTCTACCTCGATTGGCTCAACGATTACTACGCCTTGACCAATAGGCGTTTAGTGTGGGTGGAAAAGGTGCTTTTCCTCTCCGAGAGGCGGGAGGAGATGGCCTTGGAGAGGGTCCAAGAGGTGACCCTCCGGCGCCCTCACCTATTGGCCAGGCTCCTGGGCTTTGGAGACATTATGGTAGAGAGCGCGGGGACCGGGGGCCGGCTCCTCCTCTCCAGCCTGCCGGAGCCCGACCTGGTGCGGGAGGAGATCCTGGCCCAGGTGGAGCGGTCCCGGAGAGGCAGGCCCGAAGAGGTTGTAGGGAGGAGCGTCATGGCTGTTCAGCCAGGGGTGAGCCCACCGCCTCGGGGGGCCTTGGCTCTCCTCGTCGATTACCTCTTCCCCAAGATGCGGCTGGAGGAAGGTCCCACCGTCACTTGGAGGAAACACTGGTATATCCTCTTGCGCAAGACGGTGGGGGCCCTGCTCCTCTTGATTCTCCTCTTGGAGGTGGGAGTAGCGGTGGCCTTGGGGCTGCCCCTTGTCTCCTTCCTGCCTCGCTCTACCGCTTTGGGGCTGGTGGTCACCCTGGTCAGCCTCCTGGCCCTGGTGGTCTTATATCAATATGAGGATTGGCGGAACGATATCTATGTCTTGACCGATGATCGGATTATCGACATCGATAGGAAGCCCCTCTTTCTACAGGAGGAACGCCGGGAGGCCAGCCTGGCCATGATCCAGGATGTGAAATATGTGATCCCAGGGATAATCTACAACCTCCTCAACGTGGGGAGGGTGCTCATAGAGACCGCCGGGACGGCCGGGGAGTTCACCTTCGATTGGGTCCACGACCCCCGCCGCGTTCAGGCGGAGATATTCGCCCGCCTGGAAACCTTCCGGGAGAGGGAGAAGGAGGAGGAGAGAAAGGCCCGGGCGGCAGAGTTGCGAGAGTTACTTCAAGCCTACAAAAAGATGGAAGAGGGCCCTCCCCATGAAGGGGAAGCCCAGGAATGAAAGGGGGCGCGGTATCCCG
>CAYUAM010000257.1:0-3062 GCA_964442805.1 uncultured Anaerolineales bacterium
CGGGCCTCGGCCGACCTCCAAAACCCCTCCTTTGAGGAGGGTACGGCGCATTGGCAGCCAGATCACGAAACCACCGAGTTCATCACCGTCACCACCCCAGTGCACGAAGGGGGATGGGCTGCCTCCCTAAGCAGCGCTGCGCAAGGCGCAGACTTCACCATATATATCTACCAAGACGTGGAGGAGGTCAAAGGTGGCTGCTATTCCTTGAGCGGCTGGGCCTATCATGATAGCGCCGAGGTCGAATGGGTCAGAATCAGCATCGAATGGCTGGACCCCTCCGGCGTGCCACTCCTTGAAGACGAGTCGGACAAGTTGACGGAGCAAGAGGCGGATTATCGCCCTCTTTGTGTCCCTGACGGGTGTGGGGATGAAGGCGTGCGGGCCCCAGAAAGGGCGGTGAAGGCTCGCATAAAGGCCCAGGCCAAGGTGAGGGAGCCCAACCCCAGCCCGGTCTTCTTCGACGACTTCACTTTTGTCCAGGCATCGCCGCCTCCTCCTACCCCAACTCCCTTACCCGTGTTTCCCCTCCTAATCAGCGAGGTCCTCTATGATGGCACCACCCCCCGAACGGAGGGAGATGAGTTCGTGGAGATCTATAACCCACACGATGAGTCCATCGAACTCAGCCCCTATCGGCTGGGCGACGAGGAGACCATGGGCGGCAGCGAGGGGATGTACTTCTTCCCGCGAGGGATGGTCATCGAGCCCGGTGGGCTCCTGCTGGTGGCTAAGAACGGGGCTCAATTCAAGGAGCGGTTCGGCTTCTACCCCGATGCCGAGATCCGCGTCTCGGGGAGCGACTTCTCCGATACCCCTGGGGTGCCTAACATGATAGGAGATGACTCCTGGGCCTCGGGGGAGTGGGCCTTGGATAACCGAGGGGATGAGGTCTTGCTCTTGGATCGAGATCATCAATTGATAGATGGGGTGGCTTACAAGAAGGGGAATTATGAGGCGGTGGGGGTGAGGGGCAAGGTCTCAGCCGATGCTCCTCTATCATTCCATCGGGTGGGGGACGAGGATAATGATGACATGCAGGCCGATTTCCTCGTCGCCGACCCTAACCCGGGGGTCCTCACCGATTACCCCCCTCTTCCCCCCTCCCCGCCGGAGGCCATTCCCTTGTCCTTGGGGATGAAGGCCTTTTTCGGGGACCTCCATGCCCATACCACCTATTCCGATGGCAGCGGCCCTCCCCGTTACGCCTACGCCGTGGCCAGGGCCAACGGCTTGCACTTCCTGGGCCTCTCGGACCACGATCATATGCTGGACCAGGTGCGGTGGGAGGAGTTGAAAGCGGTGGCGGAGGGGGCCACGGTGGAGGGGACCTTCCTGGCCTTGCCCGGCTTCGAGTGGACCCATGACACGGCCGGCCATATCAACGTCTTTGATAGCCCCGATCTCATCTCTCGAGAGCAAGAAGGGGGCGATACCCTCCAGGAGTTCTATAGGTGGCTCACCACCCAGGAAGGAGCGGTGGCCCAATTCAACCATCCCGGCTACTATGAGGGCGATTTTAAGGGCTTCCGCTATGATGCTCAGGCGGACGAGGCGATAGGGTTATTGGAGGTGGGGAACGGTACGGGCAGGGGCTATCGGAGGTATGAGGAGGCCTATCTGCAGGCCCTCTATAAGGGCTGGAGAGTGGGGGCGGCCAACAATTCCGATACCCATAGCCTGGCCTGGGGGGCGGAGACCCCCCATCGCACCGGGGTGGTGGCCCCGGCCTTGACCAAAGAGGAGGTCGTGGCCGCGCTGAGGGAGGGCCGCACCTTCGCCACCGAGGACGCCAATTTGGCCTTGGCCCTAAGGGCCGGGGAAAGTTGGATGGGCTCCACTCTCCCGGTTAGCCCCACCCTTTCCCTGACTGTGGAGGCGGCCGATCTGGATGGAGAGGGAGTGACCTTGGAACTATTCGATGGGGGGCTGATGGTGGCCAGTCAAAAGTTCCCCCCTGGACCTTCCCACACCTGGACGGTGGAGACACGGGGGCGAGAGGGCCACTTCTATTGGGTCAAGGCTACTCAGCCCGACGGCGATGTGGCCTATTCCAGCCCACTATGGATGGAGGGCCAGGCTGTTCCCGATAGGGTCCTCCTCAACGAGATACTGCCCGCCCCTCAGGAGGAGGATTGGGATAGGGATGGATCGAACGGCCCGGAGGACGAGTGGGTGGAGTTGTTCAACCCTACCAAGAGGGATGTAGGGTTGGGCGGTTGGCGCTTGGACGATATAGCCAAAGGGGGCAGCCCTCCTTACACCATTCCCTCGGGGGTGGTCATCCCTCCTCACGGCTTCCTGGTACTATTCCGGCGGGAGACAGGGATCGCCTTGAACGACGACGGCGATCAAGTACGCCTCCTCCGCCCCGATGGGAGTGTGGCCGACCAGTTTCGTTACCAGGAGCATCCCGGCTATGACCTTTCCTTTAGCCGTACCGTCGATGGCGATGGCAGTTGGACTACCGATTATCAAGTGACCATGGGCCAGGCTAATCGCCCCTGGCCCGCCCCGGAGCCTCCCACGGCATCGGAACCTACCATCATCACCTATGAGCCTTTAACCATCTCGGAAGCGAGGGTGATTAAATGGGGCACCAAGGTGACGGTAGAGGGACAGGTAACCGTGCCTCCGGGCC
The DNA here is from genome assembly GCA_964442805.1 of uncultured Anaerolineales bacterium. GTDB lineage: Bacteria > Chloroflexota > Anaerolineae > UBA7937 > UBA7937 > CAYUAM01. The sequence continues at coordinate 2,642 of CAYUAM010000257.1, forward strand.
TCTTCAGCGTTGAGACTATATATATCCAGGACGGGAGCGGGGGGATATTGATCTACCTGCGGGAAGGGACTTATCCCCCTCTGAGAGAGGGAGACTGGTTGCGCATAACCGGGGAGGTGCGAGATTATCACGGGGAGAGGGAGATCAGAATCGAGGAAGGGGGGATAGAGTTCTTAAAGGACGGGGAAGCGGTCACACCCGTGGAGATAGCCATGGCTGAGGTAGAGGAAGGAAAGGAAGGGCTGTTGGCGGAAATCATAGGGATAGTGACCGAGGTTGAAGGAGGGGCTTTCTACTTGAATGATGGCGGGGGAGAGATCAAGGTCTATATCCGCGAGGCCACGGGGATGGAGCGCAAGATACGCGTGGGAGAGGCCCTCGTAGTGGTAGGGGTGGTGAGCCAATATGCGTCCTCTGCCCC
>CAYUAM010000258.1:0-3056 GCA_964442805.1 uncultured Anaerolineales bacterium
GCTGAAAAGCAGTTGACTGGCCTACAGTTCGCGCAGTCCCAAGATATCTCTCCAAATTGGGCGTTTAGTCGGAAGCGACCGGGACCTTGTCTCAGCACCGTAACAACGGCTGGTGCCCCGTCCGATAGCGGGATTTGAAACTGCGCTTGTACAAGGTACAGTTGGAGTCGTTTCCGGTTATATCCCAAGGTAACCGCAGTTGAGATCTTCCCTTGACTAGGAGGGGGTTGCACTGTGGCACCGCCTATTACAAGATTGTTGAGATATTCCGGGATCTGGTCATACTCCACCACAAAGGAGAAATCTAGCCTCCGAGCTTTTTTGTGGAATGATACATAGTCAACAAACGGGCCCAGTTGTACGAGAGGCCCTTCTGTCAGGAGAGGTATCTCAGCGCTTCGGCTCTTGACGGTTTGGCACAATGCCAGTAGCCATTTGATCAAACTCGTCTTGCCTGAGCTATTCGGCCCGACCAAGATCGTTAGGGGGTGGAACAATATCGGCGGCATGTCAACTAAGCATTTGAAGTTTTTCACTTCAAGACTTGTAAGTTTCATCTCTGGTCCTCCATTACAGTCTACGGCTATGTAATTACCATTTGGGGTGCTGCGGCGCAGGCTCTGTGCCAGTCTTCAGTATAATCAATTTCTCTCATTCGCCAATACTTTTCGCACCGCCTCCCACACCTCCTCCACCGTCACCGCCTCGATGGAGGCGTCCTCCGGCTTGACCTGGCGCAGGGGCGGCGGCTCCCCTCCTTTCCACAGGGCCACGCTTCTATCGTCATAGGGGCCGTACATTCGGGGGTCGGAGGGGCCGAAGATGGCCACCACTTTCGTCCCCACGGCCACGGCCAGGTGCATGGCCCCCGTGTCGTTGCCCAAGAATAGGTCGCACCGCTCCAGGACCGCCGCCGTCTCCCCCCAGGTCAGCCGCCCCGTGAGGTCCAGCGGCCCCTGGGCCATCCTTCCCTTGACCTGCGCGGCCACCTCCTCGTCCCCCGGCCCCCCCAGGAGCACCACCGAGGCGCTTTTTTCCTCGATGGCCCGCTCGGCGATGGCGGCGAAGCGCTCCGCCGGCCAGCGCTTGGCCGGGAGATGCTGCCCCGGGTTTCGCCCCCCAGCGGGGTGAATGGCCAAGAGAGGACGCCGGAGTCCCTCCAGTAAGTCCAGGGCCTGCCCTCGGTCTTCGGTAGTGGGATGATACTCCAATCGTGGCTGGGATACCTCCACCCCCACTGCCCTCGCGGTATCGAGATAAAGGTCCGCCTCGTGTTTCACCCCTTCCACCGGCACGGCCACGGTGAGGGAGAAGCCTCGCCCCCCGCTATCCAGCCCCACCCGATGGGGGATGCCGGCCAGATAGGGAAGGAGGCTCATCAGGGGGGAGCGTTCCAGGACGAAACAGGCCTCGTACCCTCGCAGCCGCCCCACCAAGGTCCAGAAATCGCCCCAATGGTAGGGCCCGCTCCCCACCGGCCCGCAATCGATGAGGGAGTCTATGTGGGGGTTGGTCGCGAGGAGGGGGCGGGACCAGGGGCCCACGGCGTAGTCGAGGCGGGCCTCAGGGTAAGCCCGCCGCAGGGCGGCGATGAGCGGCGTGGACATCAGGACGTCGCCTATGCAGCAGGGTTTTATAATAACGATGGAGCGGGGTGAGGGAGGGAAGGAAGGTCTCCTGGCCAGCCGGAAGGGAACCCCGGCTGTCCGGCAAAGCAGGCCTACCAAGGAGTCTCTAAGAGCCATGCCCTCTATCCCCTGCTCCTAGCCCTCCGCTGCTTGGTGATCTTTCCCCCTCGGTAGGGAGGGGCGGCTATGGGATAGATGGTACAGAGGGAATGGTCCTGCATGCGGGAGGCCAACCGGGGGTCTATCTCCTCCAAGGTCTGTTGCATGGTGATGACCGTGGGCAACTTGGCCTGGTAGCGATAGTTGAAGATCTGATAGAGTTTCTCCCTGGCCCAGGGGGTGGCGCTCTCCGTGCCCAGATCGTCCAGGACCAGGAAGGGGACGGTTCGCACCTTCTCGAACTCCTTGTCATAGGAGATGGTGCTTTGGGGGGCGAAGGTGGCCCGCAGGTGGTCCAGGAGGTCGGGGACCACCACCAACATGGCCGGATAACCCAGGTTTTGGCGGTGGTTGGCGATGGCCGCGGCCAGATGGGTCTTCCCACTAGCATCCCGCCCCATGAGGACCAGCCAACCGTCGGGCTCCTGGGCGAAGGCCTTGGCTATCTGGTAGGCCTGCTTGAGGTTCTTGCGCTCGTTGGCTGGCAGGTCGGCTCGCTCGTGGTCGAAGGTCTCGAAGGTGCTGTCGCCGTAAAGGGGCAGCCGGTTCAGCCCCCCGTAGCCGTCTATGCCCGAGGCCCTATAGTCCCGGGCCTCGATATGGTAGATGCGGCAGAGGTCGGGGTCGGCCATCCGCGAGCGCAGCCGCACATCTATCTCCTCCAAGGGGTGGTTGGTGGTGATGACGGTGGGGAGTTGGGCATTGTAACGGTAGTTGAAGATCTGATAGAGTTTTTCCTGGGCCCAAGGGGTGGTGCTTTGGGCCCCCAGGTCGTCGAGGATGAGGAGGGGGGCGGTGAGCACCGTCTCGAAGCGCTGGTCATAGGTGACCGGGCTATCGGGCCGGAAGGCCGCCCGCAGGTGATCCAGGAGGTCGGGGACCACCACGAAGAGGACGGGACGCCCCTCTTCCACGCAATAGTTGGCGATGGCCGCGGCCAGATGGGTCTTCCCACAGCCATAGCCTCCGGTGAGGATCAGCCAGCCTTGGGACTGTTCGGCGTACTCCTTAGCCGACTGGTGGGCCCGGCGGAGGTTCTCCTTCTGCCTGGCAGGGAGGCCATACCCCTCCGGCTGGAAGGTCTCGAAGGTCATGCGGGAGAGGAGCCCCAGGTTGCTGGCTCGTCGCAGGTCTTCCAATCGCCTGCGGGCCAAATCGTCTTCCTTGCAGCGACAAGTTATGGGCTTGCCGAAATCGGGGTGGCCGGGCTCCACGTCGCGGTAGAGGTAGCCCAACCCTCCGCAGATGGGGCAGGCCTCCTCCTCATTC
>CAYUAM010000259.1:0-3003 GCA_964442805.1 uncultured Anaerolineales bacterium
TGAAAGCCACGCTCAACCCCAGGACCTGCATGGCCACGCTCGCGGCCCCCAGAAGGCCCAGGGCCCAAGCCGATCTTCCCTTGGCCCTCTCCACCAAGGGGGCCAGGGGGATGACCAGGAAGGGTAAGATGGGCACCAGGAAACGGGGCCCCCAGGCGAACCCCCCGTGCCACATGAACCATTTGGCGTAGAGGAGGAGGAAGGCCAGGGAAAGGGAAAGGCAGAGGAAGGCCTCCACGCGGTGGCGTCTCAGGAAGGAGGGCAGGGCCCAGGGGAGGGCTAAGAAGATGGGGCAGTAGAGGAAGACACTCCGGCCCGGGCTGACCAGGAGCCCCAGCAGCCCGATGTGGAGGGGGGTGCGGAAGGACTCCTGGGGCAGATAGCCGCTGGTGAAGATGTTCTCGAAGCGGAGGTAGTTGTAGGCCAGGTTCACCCCGCCCCAGAAGGCCAAGGGCAGGAGGAAAGCCATCAATGGAGCGAGGAGGCGACGAACATACCGGCCCATCCCCTCTCCTTTCTCACGGGGGGCATAAGCCAGGAGGGCCACGATGAATAGGGGGGTTACCGCCGCCGTGGCTTGACGGGCGGTGACGGCCAGCCCCAGGAGGCCCCCGGCGATCGCTGTCTCTCCTAGACCATGGCTGTCCCGAAAGCGAAGGAGGAAATAAGCCGCGCCCAGGAGGCCCAGGCCGGTGAGGGGCTCGCCGAAGAAATATTTGGAGTAGGGCCAGGCCATGGTCCCCAGGGCGAAGAGGAGGGAGACGGCCAGGCCGCTCCGCGTGGAGTAGCCCAGGCGCTCCACATAGAGGAAGACCAAGAGGCCGCTCAGGGCGGTAACGATGACGTTCAGGAGAAGAGTAGTTTGGACGAAGCCCCAGAAGGGGGCCACCTGGCCTATCCAGGCCAAGGGCAGGGCAGCCAGGGAGTTGCCCAACCCCTTGCGGGAGTAGAGTTCCCCGCCTCGCCCGAAGGTGCCCTGTTGCAGCCCCATCCAGAGGATCTGATTGGTATCGTAATCGCCTCGTTTCACCACGCTCTCCGTGACCGACAGCATGGAAAGGCTATCGCTGGAGTCGACGGCGCCGCTGTAGGTCAAGAGGTAAAGGGAGAGGAGGAAGAGGAAGAGAGCAGAGGCCACAAGTTTCCGTTCCTTGGTCATGGCTTGAATCTTAGCATAGGCGGCGCGTCCTGGCAACGAGTTCGAGAGGGCCTAGGGAGGGGAATACGCTTTGCTATTATCGCGCTTGCCATGCAAGAGGGTATTGCGCTATACTGGATGTACGGAGGCCAAATGAGATGGGTGGCGCTCGAACCAGGCAATTCGGTCCTACCTCTCCTTTTCTTTGCGGGACTCTTAGGATTCCTGATATGGTCGTATTTCCGTCTTCCCATGGAGATGCGGAGGAAGCGACTTGGCGCAATCATTGCTACAGTTGGTGCCCTTGTGACCGCGATACTCTCGCTATTGCCTCGGCCCAGGGAAAGTTCCGAAGCTCTTTGCAGCGCCCAAGTTGCACTATCTTTGGTGGCTTTGGCGTGTCTTGGCGTAGGAGGCTATCTCGTATTCCGAAAGCCCAGGAGTTAAGTGAAAGGAGTCGCCTACGGTTGGCAACCCACGCCCATCGCTTGACAGAAAGTGAGGAGAGTGCTACAATATAAATAGGATGAACGGGAGGGCGAAAGTTGGCCCTCTTTTTTCCGCTCTTTAACAATGGGCAAGCAAGGGGACCGTCGCTGGGAGCCTCCCAGAGGAACTTCCCGACTCCCCGCCCTTAGGGGCAAGGTCACTGGGTGAAACAGCAAGCCCAGGCGGGCATAGCCCGACGACAACTGCCACAGAGAAGGGACCAGCCAAAGCCTCTATTTGAGGCGTGGTGATGGGTGAAAAGGCGGTGTAAGAGACCACCAGCGCCGTCGGCGACGGCGGCGGCTAGGCGAATGTCTGACCGGGAGCAAGGCAGGTGGGACGGGGCCGAAAGGTTTCGTTCCTGTCGCAGTGGCGACGCTCAAGGGGGTAACGCCCCCGGCGGTAGTCGTCACCAGGGGCCGGCGAGGCCCTTGAGATAGATGACGGTAGAACAGAATCGGGAGTATACCTTGCTTGCCCTCCTCCAACACGGGGGTGAAAGGTTTCGACAGGGAGGGCTGGCCGCAGGCAGCAAGCCGAGGTGCTCCACCTCGTAAATCAGGGGCAACTTAAGATAAACGGCGAGCCACAACTCGCACTAGCCGCTTAGACGGCTACGTCCCCTTCGGCTTCTCTCCGATGAGCCGAGACGGGATGTCATATAATCGGAGTGCGGCGACCCCTATGTCGATAAGGGTCGTCAAAGCCAGGGAGGACCTGGATCGGCTGGTCGGAGGTGGACTCGGTCGGCATGAGGCCACCTCTGGCGAGAAAGAAAGAGCCGACTACGCTTGTAGAAGCCTTAGGCTCAACTCTCTGGACGCGGGTTCGATTCCCGCCACCTCCACCTTAAATTGCCGGGCGAGGCCTAGGCCTCGCCCGCACCATAGGGGGAGTCTTGACCAGGAAGAAGCAGAAAGGGCTGATCTCCTGGGGCCGGATCCTGGCCATCGTGGTGGTTACCATCGTGGTCTTCCTCATCGTGGACTTCGGCCGGCGGGCCTGGGACAACTATAGGTTGAGCCAGGAGGTGGCCGCCCTGGAGAAGGATGTGGCGGCCATGCGGGCGGAGAACGAGGCCCTGCAGGAGCGACTGGAATACGTGGGCGGCGAGGCCTACACCGAGGAGGCGGCGCGGGAAAAACTCCACTGGGTGCAGCCGGGGGACACGGCGGTGATCGTCCTGGGGGCGGAGGAGGAAAGCCCAGAGGCCACTCCTGCCCCTCAGGAGCAACCAGCGAAATCGAATTGGCAAAAGTGGCGGGACCTGTTCCTGGGGTTCTGAGATTTGACGGGGGGTAGGAGATATATTATAATATATACGCGGGGTAGAGCAGTGGAAGCTCGTCGGGCTCATAACCCGGAGGTCGCTGGTT
>CAYUAM010000260.1:0-2984 GCA_964442805.1 uncultured Anaerolineales bacterium
TACCAGGCGGAAATCGGGGTTTGCCTCCTTGAAGCCCAGTTGCTCCCTGAGGGTGGCGTTCTCTATCTCCGCCTCCCGCAGGCGGACGTTCTCGATGACCAACTGATCCACCAGGCTCTGTAACTCCCTATTCCTGGCCTCAAGGGCTTCCAGTTCTTGGAAGAAGTTGCCTAAATCTGCTACTCGGGCTCCCAGAGAGTAGAAGGCTCGTTGTAAGGGAAAGAGCAGTTGGGCCACCACATTTTCCGCTGGCTGAAAAAGATGGGTATAATCTAGGATCACGAGGGCCAGCCCTAAGAGGAGTAAGAGAAGGAGAAGGGCGGCAGTATTACCTCTGAGACGAGCCAAGGGAGGGCTCCTTCCTTAGCCTCGACGAGGGGAAGGGGTGCGCGCGCTCTTCACCAGGACGTGGCGCAGGGTATCCAACTCCTCTAACACCTTGCCCGCCCCCCGTACCACGCAAGTCATGGGGTCATCTGCCAAATAGACCCGCATCTTTGCCTCCTCGGAGAGGCGCTCGGACATCCCCTTGAGGAGGGCACCTCCGCCGGCCAAGGCGATCCCCTGTTCCATGAGGTCGGAGACTAGTTCGGGAGGGGTCTGGTCGAGGGTGTTCTTCAGGGTATCGATTATCACCTCCAAGGCCGGGGATAGGGCCTCTCGAACCTCCACGCTGGATATCTCCACCGCCTCCGGCAAGCCGGTGATGAGGTTGCGACCCCGCACGGTCATGGTCATCTCCTCGGGGAGGGGACAGGCGGAGCCGATGGCGATCTTGACCCTCTCCGCCGTCCTTTCGCCGATGAGGAGGTTGTATTTTTGGCGAACATATTGGATGATCCCCTCGTCCATCTCGTCGCCGGCCACCCGTATGGAGTTGGAAACCACGATCCCTCCTAAGGAGATGACCGCCATCTCCGAGCTTCCCCCTCCGATGTCGATGACCATGCTCCCTACCGATTCGTTCACCGGCAACCCAGCCCCGATGGCCGCCGCCATGGGTTCCTCGATGAGATAGGCCTCCCGCGCTCCCGCGCTGAGGCAGGCATCATGCACGGCCCGCTTCTCCACCTCGGTAACCCCACTAGGTAAGCCCACCACCACTCGCGGACGGGGGATGGGAAGGAACATCCTCTCGTGAACCTTTTGTATGAAATAGTGGAGCATCCGTTCCGTGACCTCGAAATCCGATATGACCCCATCCCTCAAGGGGCGGATGGCCACGATGTTGGCCGGGGTCCGCCCTACCATCTCCTTGGCCTCCAAACCGATGGCTAGGACCTTCTTAGTCTTGGTCTCCATGGCCACCACGGAAGGCTCATTGATGACGATACCTTGGCCCCGTACCAAGACCAAGGTGTAAGCGGTGCCCAAATCTATACTGATATCCCGAGAGAAAAGCCCCAAGAAGGCGTCAATAGGTTTAAACACGCTCTTTCTCCTCTCCTCAGAGTCCCCCAGAGGAATTATACCACAGATGTAAATCAAAAGGGATGGCGGAAGAGCCCATCCCTTTTCCTCAAATCCATCTTCATGACTATTCTTCTGAAGCCTCTTCTGATGGCGCCTTGGTGGGCGGCACCACTTCTTCCTTCTTGGCCCTGGAAATCACTTCTACCTCGGCTGGAGCCTCCTCTACTTTCTCCTCTATCACCTCCGGTGCCTCTAAGGGTAGGAGCCTGACCACCATCTCTTGGCCATCGGTCAGGATATCGATATCGACTTCGGCCTGGAGGTCTTTCACTAGGATGGCCTGGTCGATCTCCACCAATTTCTCTATGTTCACCTCGATCGCTTCGATCAGTTCCGAGGGCAGACATTCCACCTCTATGGCCTCCAAGCCCTGGACTAGGATGGCTTCTTTTCTCTCCACCAAAGGCGATCGGCCTACCAAGACTATGGGCACCTCGGTGGTGATTTTCTCCGTCATCAACACCTCGTAAAAGTCGACGTGAAGGAGGGAGCGGGTGATGGGGTCGATCTGTATCTCCCGAGCCAGGGTCGTGCGGGGCTCTTCAGAGTCGATCTTTAGGGTTATCAGGTGATGGGAACCCACTCGTTCTAGGACTCGCCGCAGGGGGCGCTCTTCAACCTGCAAGGGGATGGGCTCGGTCCGGTGGCCATAGAGGATGGCCGGGATGAGTCCTTGGCTGCGCAGTTTTTTCACCTTTTTTCCGCTAATCTGGCGTCTTTGTGCTTCCAGTTCTATCTGTTCCATCAGGCCTCCGATCAACCCTTCTGCGAGGGAAGTCCATAGACAAAGCCGGGGCTTCGTTTCCCTTTATTTTACCTTCGACCTATGAAAGATCCGGCATTTTCAAATTCTATCCCATTTCTTGGCCGACGTCAAGGAGAAGAAGAAGGTTGAACCTGGCTGTGTTGGCGTGAAAAGCCGGGTAGAATTTACGCAGCGCTCCGTGGAAAGCGGCTCATCCAGGGTCCTGTCCACGATGGTTCCTTGACAAGAGAGGGGTTTGATGATAATATTAAGCAAAAGTAACAAAATCATTGGCCCATCAAGGGAGAAAAGGTATGGAACGACGACGTAGAGCCTTGACCACCGGCCAGATGGCTGAGTATTGCCAAGTGCGTCCAGCCACAGTGTTTAATTGGATAAAGGAAGGTAAACTCAAAGCCTATTCCACCCCTGGAGGGCATTATCGCGTCAGGCTAGAAGAGTTTCGTGATTTCTTGGCTAAGTACAACATGCCCATCGACGAGGATTTCTTCATCCCTCCAGGCAATAGAGTGTTGATCGTAGATGACGAGCCCAGCGTGGTGGAGTTCATCGAAGAGGCCCTCGGCGGGGAGGAATTCCATTATCAATTCGAGCGAGCCTCCGACGGCTATGAGGCTGGCCTGAAAGTGGCTAGTTTCGAGCCCAACTTGGTGATTCTAGATTTGGTCATGCCACGCGTAGATGGTTTTGAGGTTTGCCGAAGGATAAAGAACGACCCTCTGACTAGGGGCACTAGGGTCTTGGT
>CAYUAM010000261.1:0-2961 GCA_964442805.1 uncultured Anaerolineales bacterium
CCCTGGCCCCTTGGCCCCTACGAGGCGGCCCAAGCGAAAGATCACCCCTCGCTCGTACTCCTGGACGATCTTGATGGCCGAGCCCAGGAGAGCCACCAGCATCACGATGATGACGAGGACGAGCGTGCCCAAGCCGGTAATGTCTTGTATTAACTGTTCCATCGATCAACCTCCTACTTTTCCTTTTTTACTTTCAGTTGGAAACCATCCACTCCTATTACTTCAACTTCCTCCCCCTTTCGAACGCCTTCCCCTTCGGCGATGGCGTTCCACCATTCGCCTCGTAGGAAGACGCTCCCTGTAGGATCTAAATCTGTGCGGGCTACAGCCCGGGCCCCGATGAGCGCCTCCCGACCGGTAACGGCCCGCCGCAGGCGGGCTTGCACCGCCTTGGCCACGGCGAAAGCGAAAAAGCCCCCTGAGCCCAAACCCACCCCCACCACTAAACTGGTGGAGACGCGAGCGAAGGGAGACTGAAAAAGGATGAGAGAACCAAAGATAAAGGAGATGATCCCTCCCGCGGTGAGAATACCATGGGTAGGGGCCTTGATATCGGCTACGAAAAGGATGAAAGCCAAGATAATGAGGAGAAAACCCGTATAGTTCACGTTAAGGACCCCCAGAGCATACAGCGATAAGAGGATACATATACCCCCTACTATACCAGCCAGATATCCGCCTGGACTGGAGAGTTCGAAGATCAGGCCGTTTATCCCCAAGGTCATGAGGATGAAGGCGATATTGGGGTCGGTGATGGTATGCAAGAAACCCTCGATGGGGCTCATGGGGATGGGGTTCACCATGGCCCCCGCCGTCTCCAAGATCACCGTCCGGCCGTCGAGGTTCACCTCCCGTCCATCCAACCCCTCCAACACCTCGTCAACGTTGGCTGCCACCAGATCTATGACCCCCAACTCCAAGGCTTCCTGGGCCGTGGCCGAGGCCGCCTCTCGCACCGCCTTCTCAGCCCATTCCGCCGCCTCTTCCCCCCGCCTTTCGCTCAACCCCTTAATCAGGGAGACCAAGATATTTATCGCCTTGGCTTGCTCCGTCTCAGACAGTTCCTCGCCCTGCCCTGAAACCGGGCTGGCCGCGCCGATGCTCGTCTGCGGAGCCATGGCCGCCACGTGAGCCGCGAGGACAACGAAAGTCCCTGCCGAGGCGGCCATGGCCCGTTGAGGGTAAACATAGACCACGATGGGAACCCGCGAGACAGCCATCCGCTGCACTACCCCCTCCATCACCGAGAGCGAGCCACCGGGGGTATTCAATTCGATGATGAGGGCCTCCGCCCCATCGGCCTCGGCCATCTCGATCCCCCGCTCCATATAACTAGCCACGACGGGGGTGATGGCCCCTTTTACGGTCAGAAGGTCTACATGAGCCTCCCCCTGGGCCCTTGCCTGGGCCACAAAGGAGAGGAGGAGAGACGCTAATATGAGCGCCCGCCTCAGAACTCGCATATTTCTACCTCATCCACTCCTGCAAACCCTCACATTCCTCTCACCCTGCCGCGGAAGAGTGGGGACCGTTCCTCACTCTTCCCCCGATTTCGGTATTCCTATCCATCGTGGAGTCCTATTCATATATTCACGATAGGCATCGCCGTATTTCTGAAGGCAGACGCGTTCTTCGGAAACTACGCCGAAGCGCCACGAGATTATCCATACCACCGCACATAGCAGAAAAACCCAAGAAGCGCACGCTATGCCTATGCCTACATACATCAAAAACCATGCGAAATACCAAGGGTGTCTTGAAATGCGGTAGATCCCTCCAGTAATCGGTTTATCAAACGGGCTAGTGGCAAAGGAGACTCCAGCCATGAAGGCCATGACTATGGCCAGAATAGAGATGGGAATACCGACATAGAACCATACGGTGCCTATCTTCAGCGGCAGGAAGATGCTGTAGATAAGAGTGAAAGGCAGGGTTATGGCATGGGTAATTAGAAATACGGCCTTGTCAGTTTTGCTAAACTCACTCCATGCGGGTTCTCCCTCCGCTCTCTTTTTCATTGCCTCTTTGTTCATCAAAGTTGGCAGAAAAGTCAGCAAACCCAAGACCTCAATAATCCAGGCATTCCACAATCCGATCTGGAAAGCCGGTCTAAGTGACATTCTTCTCCTCCTCTCACCCTGCCGCAGAACCTTTTCCCCAGATGATGTAGCGCAGGGTCATGAGTTAGTCCGAAAAACCATGCTGCAACTTCATTATATTCCACTTCGCTCCCTCTTACAACAACGAACCCTTGAGGAACGGCCCAAGAAGGGGTACAATGACAAACGGGAGTGGGCATTATGAGGATCTTAGTCACTGGTGGAGCCGGATATATAGGGAGCGTTACCGTGGAGGAGTTGCTCCACGGGGGGGAGAGGGTCATCGTCTATGATAGCCTGGTGCGGGGCCACCGGGCGGCCGTAGACCCCCGGGCCACCTTCGTCCAGGGAGACCTCAGCGACATAGGGTTGTTAGAGGAAACCTTCGAGAGATATATGATAGAGGCGGTGATCCATTTCGCGGCCTACATCGAGGCCGGGGAGTCGATGGAGAAGCCGGCCCTTTACTTCTCCAACAACGTGGCCAACACCATAAGGCTCCTGGGGGTGGCCTTGGCTAAGGGGGCCAAGCGGTTCGTCTTTTCCTCCTCGGCGGCGGTTTACGGCGAGCCCCAGGAAATCCCCATAGAGGAGAGTGCCCCCACGTGTCCCATTAACCCCTATGGGGAGGCGAAGGCCATGGTGGAGAGGGTCCTGGGCTGGCTGGAGAGGGCCCACGGGCTGCGCTACGCCTCCTTGCGCTACTTCAACGCCGCGGGGGCCTCGGAGAGGTATGGGGAGGATCACCGGCCGGAGAGCCATCTCATCCCCCTGGCCCTCCAAGTGGCCCTGGGGAAGCGGGACTCCGTAGAGATATATGGCAGCGATTACCCCACCAGGGATGGCACCTGCGTGCGGGACT
>CAYUAM010000262.1:0-2946 GCA_964442805.1 uncultured Anaerolineales bacterium
CTGAGCCAAGTGTTGGCCCACCTCCTCCGCCATCTCGGCCACCTCCCTGGAACACTCCCCGGCCCCGATGACGGCGATGATCATCTCCCCTCCAAGGCCACTACTTGTAGCCTGCTATATTGGGCGCCCTCCGGCAAAAGGATGCTCCTCATCAGGCTCACCTCTCGCGCCTCCATCTCTCCTAGGCTACCCACCTCGGTGGCGGCCACCGCCCCTCCTATCTTGCGGAGAGCGCCGGAGGAGGCGTACTTCTTCACCCGGCCCAGGGTGAGGTGGGGGCTGAAACCTCGCTTCTCGGGAGGAAAGCCCAAGGGAGCCAACCTCTCCTCCACCCTTTCCTGCAACCTCTTCAAGGTCTCCGTTTCCCCCCCTATTCCAATCCAGATGACGCGAGGGCTGTTTAGGCTGGGGAAGCAACCGAGGCCACCAAATTGCAAAGTGAAGGGGGCAAAGCCCTGGCAGGCCTCCCGAAGGGCAGAGCCGATCTCCTCCACCCTTTCCGCCGGGATGTTGCCCAAGAATTTCAGGGTGAGGTGAACGCCTTGGGGGTCGGTCCAGCGCACCGAGGCGGCCACCTTCTCTTTAAGCAGAGCCTGGGCCCGGGCCAGTCCCCGCTCTACCCCCTCCTCCAACTCTATGGCTATGAAGGCACGTATCTCTTCCACGCTCAAGGCCATTATAACATAGGCTTAAGCCCTCTTCCAGTACCTCTCCGCGGGCCCTCGCTCCGGGGCCAAGGAGGTGGCATAGGCCCGCACCCGTCGCGCCATAGCCTCCCTACTCCGGAAGAGGACGAAGATCTGGGAGGAGTAGAGGGCGATGGCCTCTATCTTCCGCTCCAAGGCATCCCCTATCTCCTCCAAGGTAGACGACCAGCCCTCCTCCACAGCCAAGGCTTTGGCCAGGGCCTGAGGGTTCTCGCCATAGGGGAAGTCCTCGTAATAGGTTACCTCTTGGCCCCGCTGGCTTAACAGGTCAGCCGCCCCCTTGACCATCCGATGGTCCACGTGGTGGCCCACGGCCAAGGGAGCGTAGAGGCACGGCTGGCCATACCGCCGGCTCACCTCCTCCACATAGCCAGCCACCTCCTCCGCCAACCCTCGGTCCTGAGGGTCTATCTCCCCGAAGAGGGCCCCGTTGCTTCGGTAAAGAGGCCGAGGTTGGCCGCGGTAGAGGGCATCAAGCAGAGGGAGATGATAAGGCTCAGCGCCCAGATGGGCCAGGGCGGCCTCGTCCTCCTTCCAGCGCAGGCCCACTGGGTCAGGGGGGTTGCCCCAGGTGAGGTGGAGGAAACGGGCGAAGAGGGAGAGGCTACCATAGGAAGGCCTCCCGGCGAAGATGGTGAGCACCAAGACCCTTTCCCCGCCCAGGCCCTGTTTGGCTATCAGCCCTCCACAGGAGAGGGCCACATCGTCCAGATGGGGAGATAGGTAGAGATGATCATATTCTTTGCTCACGGTTGCAACTCACGCTAAGAGTCAGCGCTAGCCGATGATAGCAGGAGCAGCCTTCACCGTCAACCTTGACAAAGGGCCAAAATGTGATAATATCTCCCTTTGAAGGAGGAAGAGATGGGAAAACGCGCTTTATTTCTGGGCTTTATCTTAGTCGCTCTATTGGTAGCCAGTTGTGGGCCTGCGGCCGCCCCCACGCCCAAGGCCAAGACGCAGGGGACGCCCACTCCCACCCCATCCACCGATGAGGAGGCCATCTTGAACCTCCTCAAGGCGGAGGCCGATGGGGTAGTGAGCCAGGACATAGACCTCTTGATGAGCCTTTGGGCTCCCGAGGGGGTGGTGACCGACGCCAACCATACCCTCAAGGACCCCAGCGATGACCTGGTTTGGGAGGGGGCGAAGGCCATCAAGGAGAGGTATCTCTTCATCTTCCCATCGGCCCCCATGCAGGCCGCCCATGCGGATGTTGAACTAACCATAGAGGGGGATAAGGCCGAGGCCACCTCCACCACCACCATCGGCGTAGACCAAGCCCCCAAGGGAGACCTCTGGACCTTCCAGAAGATCGAGGGGCGCTGGTACATCACCAGCCTGACCTTCAATAGGGAAAAATAGTAGCCAAGAACTGAGCAACCGGCCCAAATGGTGAGCCACCCCTCTCTTGGCGGGGTGGCTCGTTTTATTGCTGCTAATGGTGTCAGGAGTTAACTCCAGACACCACTTTGAAGTGTGCGAGCCGCCAACATTAGTTACTTTGGGAAGAACCTCCCCGTCTTCTTCATATATTCGCGGTATTGATCCCCAAACTCCTCGATCATCATCTGCTCTTCCTTGGGGACCCGGGCGGCTAAACCGGCGATCACCGCCACCGCCAGGAACACGAAGACCCAGTTTGCGGTCACCAGGGCAAGGGCCGTCCCCCAGCCAAGCATGGCCGTGTAGAGCGGGTGGCGCACCCGGGCGTAGGGCCCCGTGGTCACCAGGTGGTGCTCCTCGCGCAGTTGCAGTTGGGGCGACCACTCCTTCCCCAGCGCCGCCTGCGTCCATGTCCACAGCGCCAGGCTGGCGAGTCCCAGGGCGAACCCCGCCCAGCGCAGCCAGCCCGGCAGCGGGATCGAGAGCGCCCTCATCCATGGCGAGTTGAGGGCATACAGCACCAGCAGGGCGATCAGGAGAAAGAACGCCACCACCCGGGCGGCGAACATCCCCCGGCCCTCGTGCTTGATGGCTTCACGGTCAGGCATCAGCCGCTCCCCGGCTTGGCGCACCCGGAGCGAGAAATAGACCCGCATCACCAGTACCCCCCCAAACAGGACCCAGAAGGCAATGCGAAACGCCTGTTCTGATTCCATCTTGTATCCCTCCCACAAAACATCGCTACTTCTTTTAGTGGTGTCAGGAGTTAACTCCTGACACCACTTTGAACGAAGCCATCGGCTGCATGCGGCATTGGGCAGCGCATCTGATATCTCAACCCCCAAAACACTGA
>CAYUAM010000263.1:0-2943 GCA_964442805.1 uncultured Anaerolineales bacterium
GGGCGTCTCCGTGGGGGTGGCTGTAGGCGTGGCCGTGGCGGTGGGCGTGGCCGTCGGGGTAGGGGTTTCCGTGGGAGTGGGGGTCGCCGGCTCCAAAGTGGGGCTGGCCAGGGCTACCTCCTGCTTTGGCCCCTCGGTGGGGGGCACGGCCGTAACCTCCGGCCCTCTCCCTCCTATGGCTGAGATAAGGGCCGTGGGCCCGCTAACCAGGACCAGCCAGGCCACCAAGAAGGTCACCGTGCCCAACTGTAACTTCCTATATCGGTTCTGGCCACTGAGCCAATTTCCGATCTCCCCCAGGACCTCCCTCATCCCCTTCGCTCTCCTCTCCAAGGAAGCACGCCAATCTTTCCCGGGGTCTCTCCCCCTCTTCTCCGCCACCTATTCCTCCTTCCGTTGAAATATCACCCGCCAAAGGCGGTGCGAGCCTTGGGCAGGTGGGCAGGGCTCCATCCTGATCTCTGTTGCCTCGTTGACACCTCCTGCTATCTCGACTCGATACTCGCCAGGGGAAGGGGCAGCATAATCGGCGTATCCCAAACCCCTCTCCGGTTTCAGGCCGGTGAAGAAGCCATCCTCCCCCTGGGAGCCCCATACCTTGACCTCAACACCGGGCAACCCTTTCCCCTCTTCATCCTGGAGATAGATCATGATGAGGTCCTCCGAGGACCTTCGGCAACCCAAATCTATGGCCTCCGCCAGATGGTAAAGGGCCACATAAGTAGGGCTGGCAGTAGGGGGGTGGGTGGTCCCCAAGAGGCCTCCCATCCCCAAAGCATCGGCCAACTGAACGAGGCTTTCTGCCCCTTCTGGCTGAGCCTCGATGAGGGTCCGGATAGCCTGACTGGAGTTATCCAAGCCCAGGAAGTCCAACCGCCTCACCGATTCTTCCAGATCACCCTGGAGTGCATAGCCATCGGCCACCATCATAATGTAATCCTCTTTATGCTCCCAGCGCAACTCCTTCGGTTTGTCCCCATAGGTTCCTCGAGGCCAGGCCCCCCAAGCCAAAGCCATTCCCAACCCCAGGCCCAAGAGGAGGCATAAGATGGAAAAACATAGACGGGCAACTCTAGAGGAAACCAAATTCGCAAACCATGCAATTCCTCACCTCAGCAATTGGAAAACGATATCCATGTGATCATGGTTGGTGAGGCAAATCCAACCAAAGCCTCGCCCGATATCGGAGGGGATATCAGCCACGATCTGGAAGGACAAAGGCCCAGAGAAACTACTATTTTGCTCTTTTTTCCCGCGATAACAAGCAGGCTTGTCCGAACCAAACCCCGTCTTGCCTTTACTCTCCGTGGCTTGCTCCACACAGTCGCCCGGCCAGCAATCGCGAACCAAAACTCCAGCCATGGGGTTGCCAGCCCCATCCAATACGGTCACGTCGTTTCCGCACCAAGTATTTACAAGTTCATGTAACTCTACGATGCGATAGGCTGGGCCAGGAGGTGCTCGGTCTATCCAGACCCCATATTTCTCCCAGGCCCAATTCATATCTTTTTCGTTGCCCTGCCAATCATAAACCCTTGTCATCACTGGCATAGAGGTAGGGGTCGGCGTGGGAGTAAGAGTGGGGGTAGCGGTGGGAATGCTAGTGGCGGTGGGGACGAGAGTGGCTGTCTCTGTAGGCGTGCTGGTGGGGATGGATGTGGCAGTGAAGGTGGGCGTGGCCGTAGGAGTGGCGGTGGGGACAGCGGTGTTGGTGGGCGTAGGGGTGTTGGTCGGAGTGGGAGTATTGGTTGGGGTGGAGGTAGGCGTCGGCGTGGGAGTGGGAGTATTAGTGGCGGTGGGGGTAGGGGTGGGCGTGGCTACGTAGGCTATGAGTTCCGGGGGGCTGGCCCCCAGCGCCTGGGCTAACTCCACCAGATCCCGGGTCACCTCCATATCCTCTCCCTTCTCCATATACTCCTCGGCCACCTGGACTACCAGGGAGGCGATCTCCTTCTCTCCTAATTTCTCCAAGGGAGTCTGGGCTTGAACCAAATCGCCATGGAGGGCATAGGAGGCGCTGACTAAGACCACGTAGTCCCTCTTGTGTTCCCATCGCAGGTCGCTGGGGTCGGTATCGTGCCACCGTACCGGCCAGACCACCCAACCCGCAACGAGCCCCAAGGCCACCCCTAAGCCAAGGCCCAGGAAAGCCACTCCTACTATCCCGGCGCGTCTAGAACCCATCGCTTTCTACTCTCACCTCAAAGGGGAGGTTCAGATCGCCCAGCAAAGCCCCCCCTAAATTCAAGGCATTAGGTCTTATTATATCCAGAATCGAGATTTGCCGCAAGGGCTTAAGCCTTAGGAATCCCGTGGTTTGACCGAAGGGAACCAGAAATCCTCTTTAAACAAAGGGAGGTTATTCCCGAAACCCAATATAACGCAGAATAGGTGAGCAGTCAAAAGGTATCAGGAGGGTTATGTTAGAGGAGGGCGATAGCCAGGACGACGCTGACCAAAACGGTCGTAGCGGTAGCCGAGGCCCATTTTGTAGGCACGCACACCCACACTATTGACATGGGCGTCCTGCAAGCCGTTATTACGGGAGTTGTCGCCAAGGGGATGAGCCCCACGAGAGCGAAAAGTTGAGGGAATACGCCAAGGAGAAGAGACTTAGGTGGAATTGGGCGGTTGCTAGGAAGTAGGTAGCCAGGTGGCCTATCGAGGTAGCGACGACGATTATTATGGATAACCCTATCCCCTAGGTTGCTGGCTGGAAAGTCTCTCCTTCCTCCTGCTCAGAAGGCTCCAACAGATATCCATGCACAAAATACCAGAAGGCGAAGAGCCAGAGCAGGATGAGGATGGTGCCTCCATAGTCATGAAAGATGACGGCGGGGAGTTGCCCTAGATAGTAGGCCACCACGCAAACCATACTCATGCGCAATAGGTTCACCAGGAAAGTGCCCAGGATTCCCAGAATCACCGTCTCCACCTTGCTGC
>CAYUAM010000264.1:0-2909 GCA_964442805.1 uncultured Anaerolineales bacterium
CCCCTGCGGGAAGCCTTTCAACTAATCCTGCTCATCTCCCTTGACTCCTGCCGAAAGTTGGAGATATCGGGGAAAGGACGAGCCCGGCTTCGCCCCCCTAAAGATTTCCTGGAGAGGAACGTCTGGTCAGCCTTCGAGGAGGCTTACCAGCAAGTTCGGTCCCTGGCCTCCGTCAGGGAGGGGCCGGTCCCATCCACCATAGCCAAGAGATCCTTGAGGGAACTGGCTAGTCGATTCCAGCCGGAGAGCCTAGATTTGATCATCACCGTCCCTCCACCCCTTGACCGGGCCCTCTGGGCCCTCTTCTACCTCTGGACCGGCTGGCTCTATGGTCGGGAGGAGGCAGCCACCTTAAAACCTCTCCTAAAACCCCGGGTCACGGATTGGTCGTGGTATGGTCGGGCGGTGACGGCTGCCTTACGCACCCTCACCCCCCTCCTCCGCCCCGAGGGGCGCCTCATCGCCTTCCTGGAACGAGGGAGCCTCCCTCGGGTGAGGAGCCTGGTCCTGGCCGGCGCGGAGGCGGGCCTCAGGCTGGAACGTCTTATCCTCCAGCCCAATGAGGGCCCGCGGGAGGCCATCCGCGGGAAAGAAAGGGAATGGCGCTATCGCCTCTCCTTGGTTAAGGAGCCGCTCCCCCCAGTCAGTTCCACCCCAGAGGAGCTCACTTCCCGCATGGTGGATTCGGCCCGCCAGGCCGGCCGAGACCTCCTCCATCAAAGGGGCGAACCCCTCCTCCTAGAGTGGCTCCAAGCGGCCATCTTGGCCCGCTGGAGCGAAGAGGACCTAATCCGCCAGGCCACCCGCCTGGAAGGGATACCCTCCTCCTTCGCCGAGGAGCGGATGAACGAAGCCCTCCAGGAAGCGTTGGCCCAGGGGTTACTTTGCCTGCTGGATCAAAAAGGAGAAAATTGGGAGGACGGAGATTGGGCCTCAGCCTTATGGTGGTTCAAGGAGAAGGTGGCCTTCACTCCTCTAGGCGACAAGGTGGAGGAGGAAGCCCATGGCCTATTCCAGCAGGAAGAGCCGGTAAGGGAACCGATTGACAGGCTATACTCCCTCTTCCCTGGCCTCCTTACCCCCGACCCAGGGCTGGTGGAAGAAACCATCCGCTCCTACGGCCAAGAGGGCCCGGAGGGGTGGCGAGGGCGCCCCTCAAACTGGAAGGCTGAAAGGGTCATCGAACTCCTCCTTCAACTGGGGGAGCGATTGGGCTTCCAAGCCCGAAGGAGTAAAGATCTCCAACTTCTCCCCTACATCGATGTGGCCTGGCAAGAGGATGAAGCCCCCTCTCTCCTCTTCGCTGTCCGCGATAGAGTGCGATGGGAAGAACTATATGGTTGGGCGGAGCAAGGTTTGGAGGCTCGCCGCCTAATAATTATCCCCGATGAGAGGGCCTCCCTCATCGAGAAGAGGTTGAAAGATGCACCTCTGACCCCCAAGGGCTTAGGGACGCTCTTCGATTTCATAAAAATCAGCCATTTGGAACGATTATCCCTTCAAGAGGAGATAGATCGCCACGACCTGAAGATAATCATAGGGCTCACCCCCCCGGTGGAGAGCCCGGAGGCCCAGTTACCCTTGTTCCCCTAGAAAGGAGATGACCATGAGGTTGGAAAGCCTGCCTCGGGTCCCCCTGGCCCATCTGCCCACGCCGCTGGAGGAGATGGCTCGCCTCTCCCAGGAGTTGTCCGGCCCCCGCCTACTCATCAAGCGGGACGATCAGACCGGGTTGGCCGCCGGCGGCAACAAGGCTCGAAAACTGGAGTTCCTCATCGCCGAGGCCCTGGCTCAAGGGGCCGATACGGTGGTCACCCTGGGAGCGGCCCAATCGAACCACGCCCGTCAGACCGCTGCGGCGGCGGCCAAGGTAGGCCTGCAGGCCATCCTCCTCCTCAGAGGCCAGGAGGAGCCGTCAGTGCGTCAAGGCAACCTCCTCCTGGACGACCTTTTGGGCGCTCAGGTGCGCTGGACCGGCCCGGAGAGGCGGCTCACCCCCGAGCGCACGAAAGAGATATTAGAGGAGATCAAGAAGACAGGGAGGAAACCTTATCTCATCCCCTACGGCGGCTCCAACGAGGTGGGGATAGTGGGATATATCCTGGCGGTGAAAGAACTCTTGCCACAACTGGAGGAGAGGGGAGTTGCGGTCGATTATATAGTCTCGGCCTCCAGTTCAGGTGGTACCCAGGTCGGCCTCCTCCTGGGAGCCAAGATATATGGCTATAAGGGGAAGGTCGTGGGCATAAGCGTGGACAGCCCAAAGGAGAAGTTGATAGGCCGGCTGAGGGGCCTGGCTGAGGCGACCATGGCTCGATGGCAACTGGCAATAGAGGTCAGGGACGAGGATTTCGTGGTCTATGATGACTATACGGGAGGAGGATACGGCGTCCTGGGGCCATCGGAGGTGGAGGCCATCAGGCTCCTGGCGCGAAGGGAAGGGGTATTGCTGGACCCCGTCTATACCGGACGGGCTATGGCCGGCCTGATAGATCTCATCGGCAAGGGCGCCTTCGCTCCCCACGAGACGGTGCTTTTCTGGCACACCGGGTGAACCCCGGCTCTCTTCGCCTACGCTGAGGCCCTCACAGGGGCTCGAAGCGAGCGGTGAAGTGACGCAGGAAGGGAGCCTCGTAGACTATGCGCAACCCCTTCACCTTCTCCCGTTCCTGGTGGATGCGGGCCAAGACCTCGACCACGCAATCGAGATGGCTCTGCGTATATACCCGACGGGGGATGGCCAAGCGCACCAACTCCAACTCGGGGTAGACCATCTCCCCCGTTTTCTCGTCCTTATGGGCGAACATGACGCTCCCGATCTCCACCGCCCGGATCCCCCCCTCCAGATACATCTGCACGGCCAAAGCATGGGCCGGGAATTGGCTCTGGGGCAGATGGGGCAGGAAACG
>CAYUAM010000265.1:0-2902 GCA_964442805.1 uncultured Anaerolineales bacterium
GACCGGCTTACAGGGGCCACAGGTGTATTTTATCTTCTTGCGCTCGGCCTCTGTTACCACGGCTACCATCCTCTCCGCCAGGGGGTCTAAGGGGTCCTCTACCACCTCCAATACCCCGTAGGGGCAAGCCTCCGCACAAGCGCCGCAGCCGGTACACAGTTCCGTATCCACGGTGATGAACCACTCCCCGGAACCATCCTTATAGCCGTAGTTCGCTTTCAGTTTCGACCTCCTTTAGCCTTGGCGTTCCTTCCTCACCAAGGCCTGGGCGAAGAGGGCCGCCCCCACCGCCCCGGCGATCTGGGTATCGAAATCGGGCTTGAGGGCCTTGACCCCTAACTCATCCTCAAGCCGCTTCACTACGCCTATATTCTTGGCGATCCCCCCGGTGATGGCGAAATCCTTCTCCACCCCGATGCGTTCCAATAGGGTAACCACCCGATGAGCCATGGCCGAGCAGTAAGCAGCCAAGACCTTCTCCTTGGGCCACCCCTCGCGAAGGAGGGACGAGGCCTCGGACTTGGCGAAGACCACGCAGGTGCTGCTGACCGGCGGCGGCTCCTCATCGACCTGAAGGGATAACTCGCCTACCTTGGTGATATGGACGGCCAAAAGGTCAGCGAAGACTTCCATCCCTCGGCCGGTGCCGGCGGCGCATTTATCGTTCATCAAGAAGGCCACCACCTTGCCCTTCTCATCGCAGCGGATGGCCTTGCAATCCTGGCCGCCCATATCCAGCACGGTCCGCACCGAGGGGCCGTAGAGGAAATTGGCCCCCCGGGCGTGGCAGGCTATCTCGGTGATGGCCCGCTGAGAGAAGGGGACATTCACCCTGCCGTAACCCGTGCCCACGGTGTAGTGGATATCCTTTATGGTCATCCCCGTGCCTTCCATGGCCCAGGCCATGGCCTTGTTGGCGCTCTCCGGGCTGTCCGAGCCGGTGCGCATGTTGCTGTAGCACAATATCCGGCCATCGCCCATCACCACCGCCTGGGTGCTGACGGAACCCACATCCACGCCCGCGCTAAGGATATCGGCCTTCCTCCACTCTATTTCCGGGTCTCGCCAGTTATATTCCGTCCAGCGCCAATACTCCTCTCTCTTCTCTGCCATTCTCAGAACCCCCTTATCTAGCCCGCGGCTACCAAGGCCGCCCCTAAGGCGCCGACGAACTCTGGATCCTCAGGCACCAAGACCTTGAGGTTCAAATCCCGCTCCAAGGAGTCCACGAACCCCACGTTCCTGGCCACCCCGCCGATGAGGGCCACCTCTTTTTCCACGCCGATACGCCGGGCCATGGAGGTAATGCGGCTGGAGATGGCGTCATGGATGGCCCGGGCGATATCTTCCTTGGGCGTCTTGGCATGGACCAGGCTCACCACCTCCGATTCGGCGAAGACGGTACATTGGGCGTTCATGGGCACGGCCTTGGTGGATTTCAAAGATAGCGGCCCCAACTCCTCCAAGGGTACCTCCAAGGCCCGGGCCATGGCCTCAGTGAAGGCCCCCGCCCCGGCAGCACACTTCTCGTTGATGGCGAAATCTATCACCTTGCCCGTGCCATCGACCTTGACCGCCCGCCCCTCCTCGGCCCCCACCGCGATCACCGTCCTCACCGCGGGGAAGAGGAATTTGGTGCCGCGGGCGTCGGCCCCGACCTCGGTGACGTCGCCCTCAGCGTAAGGGGCCTCTTTCCGGCCCGCGCCGGTGGCGACCACCCTCTTGAGGTCCTCACGTTTAAGCCCGGCCTCATCTAGCGCTTCCTGAAAGGCCTGCTGGGCAGCCCTCTTAGTCTCCAAGCCGCCCAGGATGATGCTCTGGGAAAGCACTCGGCCATCCTCGAGGATCACCACCTTGATGAACTTAGCCCCCATATCTATGCCTGCCGTTGCCATCTAAAACCTCCTCGATCTTCCACCATGATCACGCCTTCCTCACCCCTAGGGTCTCCATAAAGGTATCGATGCGGGCCAGGGTGCGAGCCAGGTCGAACTCCCTCTCGTCGCCCATGTTGCCCTCGAAGACCATCACCGGGAAGCCCGCCTCGAGCAAGGCCAGCCGGTTCTCGGCTATGCCCAGGCTGAGCCCCTCGCACCCCCGGTTGTAGTGCAACATGATGCCATCCAGTTTCCACTCCTGGGCTATCTGGATCATCATCTCGCTCTTATATTTGGGGTGATAGAAATGTTGCCACTCCGGTTTGCTCAGTTCCCACTCGGCTAGGACGCGCAAAGCCTGATCCCGATCCTTGATCACTACCCCTTTCTCTTGGGGCGTGGTCCGGGGGCCCCAGGTACCGTCCCCTTTCGTCTCCCAGCTGCCGATGAGGCCAAAGGTATACAAAGAACCGACGGATACGCAGCCGTATTTCTCCATATATCGGAAGACGGAGAGGAAGCCCCAGGGGGGCTGGGTATCGGTCATCACCCGCACCTCTTCATTCCCCACCGCGGCGATCTGCTGGGCCACTCGGTCCTTTACCTCATCCCTCAGTTCCTGGTAGAAGTCGGCCACCTCCTGAGAACTCTTCTGCAGAGTGCCCAGGACGTAGAGGGAGTACATGCTCTTCTCATCCAGGGGGGCAGGGATGGCCTTATTGAGAGCACAGACCTCGGCCCAAAGGGAGCTGGAGCGGCAATGGTTATCGACCGCTTGGATCAACCTCTCGTCGTCGTATTTCCGTCCCGTGACCTTCTCCAGCCATTGGATGCCGTCATGCATCTGGCCCACCACATAATCGATCTTCCGCTCGTTCACCTGCTCATAGGGGCCCACGGAGACGTCGATGCAGAACATAGGGATGCCGCCTTCTAAATCGCTCACCACCTGGTACCATTTGGCGTGGCTGCAGCATATATGGTCCTGCCAGATGAAATCCGGCTTCGGGAACGGCCCGCCCCAC
>CAYUAM010000266.1:0-2890 GCA_964442805.1 uncultured Anaerolineales bacterium
ACGAATTCGTCCACGTCATCATGCCCATGCATATAAGCCGCTAGGCTCGCCTCCATCGCCCCGGATGAGAATTTTTGGCCGCTCGGGCGCCCGCTTTCCTGGGCTCTCCCTGCCATTTCTGCGTGAACGAGGCTCTCTTTGCGCCTAAAACGCCTCTCCTTGACTAATTTCCGAAATTACCTCCGCCTGGAGTGGGATACCCCTCCCGGGGTCACCATCCTCCAAGGGGGAAACGCCCAGGGCAAGACCAACCTCTTGGAGGCCATCTATTTCCTGGCCACCGCTGCTTCCCCTCAGGCCGAGGCGGATCGCCAACTTATAAACTGGGAGGTGCAGGGGGAGGATATGGCCTTCGCCCGGCTGACCGGGGAGATGGAGGGGGCCTCGGTGGAAAGCGTAGAGATGGTCCTCCTCCTGCTCCCTGGGGAGGGTTCGCGCAAGGAGATCAGGGTAAACGGGGTGAGGCGGCGGGCCTCAGACCTCTTGGGGTTGTTCAAGGTGGTCCTCTTTCGGCCCCAGGACGTGGACCTGATAGCCGGATCTCCCGGCCTCCGCCGCCGCTATCTGGATGAACTCGTCCCCCAGATCGAGCGGGGCTATGGCCGGGCCCTCCTGGAGTATGAGCGCATCCTCCTGCAGCGGAACCACCTCCTGCGCCGAATGAGGGAGCGAGGCGGAGGGGGGAAGGAGTTGGAGATCTGGGACGAGCGATTGGTGGAGAGGGGCTCCCAGTTGATAGCCAGTCGGCTGCGGATGGTGGCGGCCTTGGAGAAGGTGGCCCAGAAGATTCACGGGGAACTGACCGGGGGAGAGGAAGATTTGCGCCTATTCTATAAGAGCAGCCTGCCCCTGGAGGAGGGGTATCAGTTGCCCTTGAATGCCCACCCCGCTTTCGCCCTGTCCTCTTCCCCAGCAACCGGAGAGGCCATCGCGGCCCGCTTCCAAGAGGCCTTGCGCCACCAGCGCCGACTGGAGGTGGAGAGGGGGATGACTTTGGTGGGTCCCCACCGCGACGACCTCCGCTGCCTAGTAGGCGATATGGACCTCACCATCTACGGCTCCCGAGGGCAACAGCGCACCTGCGCCCTCTCCCTGAGATTGGCCCAGGTAAGGTTAATCCAGGGGGAGACGGGGGAGCAGCCGGTCCTCCTCTTGGATGACGTGATGTCGGAGTTAGACCAGGAGAGGAGAAGGTACCTCTTAGCCGCCCTGAGGGAGCAGGAGCAGGCCATCATCACCGCCACCCAACTTACCCCTTTCCCCCCCGATTTCCTGGAAAAGGCGACCCTCTATCGCATCGTGGAGGGGAGACTGGAGGGGCTATCTCTCCCTTAACGGTCCGTTGCAATACCAACGCAGCCACATTACGGTTTGACACTGTTGGCTTTATAACATATAATGGTTATAAACGAGCCGTGAAGGGCTCATAAATAGCAAGGAGGTTACATCGTGGGCTCTAATGTGAAGATAACGGTCCTCAGGAGGATGTCGAACCCGGATATCATAAAGGAATATACTACCGAGGTCGAGCCTCTGTGTGAGCACTTCAAGGAGGGGCAGGAGTTCATCTCGGAGAGGCTGGGGATGCCGGAAGGCTTCTGCTCCTGGGCCTGGGCCGATATACAGAAGGATGTGGCCATCCTGGCCCTGGGCGGGAACGCCCCTTGGCTGACGAAAGAGGGGGTCCTTTTCACCTGTTGTACCGATGGCATGAGGCCGGTGGTTTTCAAAGTGGAGAGGGTCTAAAGGCCTCCTGGCGGGCTGTTAACCAGAGAGGCCAAGGCCGGGGTTGCAACGGACGCCCTGGCACTCACGGCGGAATTACACGGGCTCGTCTGTTGCAAACGGCAGGCGAGCCCATTGTTTTTCCCCCCTCTTCGGCGGCAGGGTGAGAGGGGAGAAGGTACTTGGAGCGCAGGCGATGGTGATGAAGAGCCTTGGGGAGTGGTGAGGAACGAAAGAAGGGTGTATCATGACAGGCGTTCGAAAAACCGCAGACCGAGCAACAAAGTGGATGCGCTACATCGCGCGGGCTTTAGCACTGATTTGGGCACTTTTTTGGACCTACTTCGTCGGTCTTCTGGTCTGGATTGTCCTCGGCCCTAGCGCTCCCTCTGCCGCCCCCACGCCTCCGCCTACGCCTCCGGCAGGATTCTTTCTTGAGTACTTTGGACTCCCCTGCTTAGTCGCCTGGGTCAGTCTCGCCATAGCGTGGCGATGGGAGGCTATTGGAGGAGTTGCGCTGCTGTTAGCGGGCCTGTCTTCATTCTTTCGTTTTGGAGGCCCGACCGACTCCGTCCGCCTACTTGCTCTGCACTTGCCCCCTTTCGCAGCCGGCATTCTGTTTCTCGCAAGCTGGTGGAAATCAAGAACATCGGAAACTGCTCGAAACAGCGCATGACAACGTGTTTGCGGTTCGCCTGAAAAGCCTGGCTCGCGGATAGGAATAAGGCCCACCTCTTCTGCGGCAGGGTGAGAGGGGAAACCAAGAGGTTAGGTAATAGAGAAAGGAGGATGCCGTGGACAAGAACAAATTGCTCGAGGTCGCAAAACTGGTAGCAAGCATAGTCATTTGCCAGTTGGCAGGCTTAGTGGGCTCGGTTTTCACCACGCCCTCCATCCCCACCTGGTACGCCGCCTTGAGGAAGCCCTCTTTCAGCCCGCCCAATTGGCTCTTCGCCCCAGTTTGGATCACCCTCTTCACCCTCATGGGGGTGTCGGCATATCTCGTGTGGCGCAAGGGGCTGGAGAAGCAAGGGGTTAAAGTGGCCCTGGCCATCTTCATCGTCCAATTGGCCCTGAACACGGCCTGGTCGGTGGTTTTCTTCGGCCTCAAGTCCCCTCTTAGCGGGCTCGTGGTAATCGTACTCCTCTGGGTGGCCATATTGTT
>CAYUAM010000267.1:0-2861 GCA_964442805.1 uncultured Anaerolineales bacterium
CCACCCTTCGGCCCCGGCATCGTAGGCCGCCTTCATCTGCGCTTGGTACTGCTCTAGGCCGAAGGGGAGGTGATATTTATAATCGGTGAAATGTTGAAGCCAGGGCCTTAGAGGTTTATCGGTGCGCTCTAGCATCCTTGCCAGGCTCTCATATACCACCTCGTAGGGGTAGGCGGTGGGTGTCTTATCCAACTCCCATTGAAGGGGGCCGGGGGTGAAGGTAGAAGGGTAAAGCATGGGGGAGATATAATCCACGTAAGGGGCCACGTTCTCCACCATCTGTCCGATATCGGCCTCGTGGTCCAGCCATGCGGTGAGACCGAAGAGGTCGGCAGAGGTGAAGACGCCGAGGGGTTCCAACGCCCCCGCCAGTCGCTCCATGAAAGCCCTAATGGCCTCGTAACGAGACTCCGCCGTGCTGGACTGGGAGTAGACCAGCGCCCCGGTCTCCCCATCGGTGGGGAAGCGGATGTAGTCGAATTGTAGTTCGTCGAATCCCAAGGCGGCCACCTCTTGAGCGATGGCGATGTTGTACTCGATAACCTCTTCCCGGAAGGGGTCCACCCACAGCGAGCCCCTATTATCGGCGAAAAGGCTGCCATCCGATCGCTTCACCGCCCATTCCTCCTTGCTGCTAGCCAAGGCAGAATCCTTGAAGACCACCAGGCGGGCGATGGTATAGATGTCCCGTTCCTGGCATAATTGGAGCGCCTCCCCTATATCTATCCCCTCCTGCTGAGCCCCTATCTCCAGGGCCACGGGGTTCTGGCTGGAATAAGCCAGCCGCCCAGCATCCCCCTTCACATCCACCACGATGGCGTTGAGTTCCGTGCGATCTACCAAGTCGAGGAGGGCCCGCACCCTCTCCTCATCGGAGAGGAGGCCGAAGGTGATATATATCCCTTTTGCCTCAAAGGGCACCTTAGCCTCCTTGGGCTCAAGATATGGGTCGAAGGCGGTGGAGGGGGGCGCCACGACCACCAACTTCTTGTAACCGGGAGCCATGAAGGCGATGGTCGCTCCTTCCGGCACATCCTTAAGTTCGTAACTCCCCTCCTGGTCACTGCGGCCCTCTCTCCCGTCCAGGTAGATCAGGGCCCCCGGGATGGGCTCCCCGCTGTTACCATCTCTCACTACCCCTCGCAGGGTGTTGGGGCGCAACGTTATCTCCAGGTCGCTTCCTTGATAGGGGACCTCGACTCCCTCATATCCCTCCGCCGTCACTTGGAGGGAGGCCTCCACCTTTAGCCCTGGGAAAAGGGCTCGCCCCTCCCCATCGGTCAGGATGACGGTGGAGCCACAAGAGAGGCGCGCCCCCTCTATGGGCAGGTTAGTATAGCGGTCCCGCACTGATACCGCCACCTCGCTCCACTCCAATACCACCTCTAGAGGCGATTGGCCTTCATAAACGACCTGGGTCGGGCGATAACCTTCGGCGGCGATGGAGATACGTTCTCCCTCCCTCAAGCGGCGCAAGGTGTAGCCCCCCTTGCTATCTTTCTCCGCCCCCTGCTCTCCCGCGGAAACGATGGCTTCCACCAGGTTACCCTCCACATCGCGCACCCTGACTACCGTGACCTTTGGCAGTAGCGAGATCTCTAGAGCCTCCTCGCCTTGGAACTGCCCCCGGGAAGGCTCGTAGCCCGAAGCGGTCGCGGTGATGGGAGTCCCCTCCTTCAAACGTTGGAAGAGGGCCTTTCCCCCCTCGTCGCTCTTCATTGAACGCTCGCCCACGGAGACGGTAACCCCGGGCAAAGGCTGTCCCATCTCCCCATCGAGCATCAGGATGGTCAGAGTGTGAGGACGAAGAATCACCTCCACCGGAAACTCCCTGGTGAAGAGCCCCTCGACCGCCACATGCCCCTGGGCGGCCAAATATCCTTCTGCCCGGACAGAGAGGGTGTATTCTCCCCTAGACGCGGGGAAACGGAATCGGCCCTCGCCATCGGTGGCTTGCCTCTTCTCCCCCATGACCACCTCGGCCCCCGAGATGGGCTGGCCGGTTTGCTCGTCCCTGACCACGCCTAAAACAGCCCTCTCTTGAACGTAGAGATAAAACCCCCCAAGAAGAGCAAGAAGGAGAAGGGCCACTAGCGTTCCCAATGGGAGAAAGACCCTTCTCCCCGCGCTTTCCTCCTGATCTTCCCCTTGACCATAACTTTTCTTAAAAATAGGTTGGCCCTCCCACTTTTTAAGGTAAACCTTATTGCTAAAGTCCCACTTCTCTGATAGAATAGAAATCGTCATCGAGCAAGGCAAATGGGCTCTTTCTTCCCTCGGGGGAGCCCCGGTGCCTTTCGGCCCGGTGCTTAAGGCAATTATATGAGGGAAAGCCCCTCGGGTGTTCCTCCTGGGAGGGGCCTTCATCTCTCAGGGGGTGCCCATTCAGCCTCTGCTTTTGCCTCACGGAACGAGTTTTATCATAGGTGCCTGTTAATTACAAGTCATATACTCAGGGGGCTTCCCGCCTTAGCAGGGAAAGGGGAAGAGGGCTTTTCTACCCCGGGGAAGCATTAGAGTAAGGGGCTTCATCGATGGAAAAAGAGGGCCTGGAGGCTAAGCGGATTTGGCAGGCCGCCCAGGGCGAACTGCAACTCCAGATGACCAAGGCCACTTATGATACCTGGCTCAAGGGGACCTTTGCCCTCTCCTATGAAGATGGCGTCTTAGTAATAGGGACTAAGAACGCTTACGCTAAGGAGTGGTTGGAGAACCGCCTCTCGGGAACCATCATGCGGGTCCTGGCCGGCATCGTGGGGCGTTCGGTGGAGGTAAAGTTCGTGGTGAGAACAAGCCTCCGGCCACCCAGCGAAGATAGCCCTGCCCTCCTGGCGGCTTTCTCCCCTGCCCCCCCTATCGCT
>CAYUAM010000268.1:0-2860 GCA_964442805.1 uncultured Anaerolineales bacterium
GAGTTCAGCGCAGCCTTCGATATCGACGCTAACAAGGTGGGCAAGGACCTCTCTGAGGCCATCTTCACCTACCCCAACAATACCTATCGATTCGCCGAGGTGCCCCATCTGGACGTCCCCGTGGCCCGAGGCATGACCCACGATGGCCTGGGGGAATATCTCAAGCGGGTCATCAAGAAGGCCCCCGGGGCCACGGCCAATATCGTTCAGATACTCAAGGATACCGGGACCAACGTGGTGGTGAACTTCCTCCCTGTGGGCAGCGAGATGGCCACCAAATGGTATGTGGAACAGGTCCTGGAGGCGGGCTGCGGCCTGGTCAACTGCATCCCCGTCTTCATCGCCCGGGAGCGCTACTGGCAGCAAAGGTTCGAGGAGAGGAACCTCCCGGTCATAGGAGACGACATCAAATCCCAGGTGGGGGCCACCATCGTCCACCGGGTCCTGGCCCGCCTCTTCCGAGACCGAGGGGTCAGGCTGGAACGGACCAGCCAACTGAATGTAGGCGGGAATATGGATTTCTACAACATGTTGGAGAGGGCCCGTCTGGAATCGAAGAAGATCTCCAAGACCAACGCCGTGACCAGTCAACTAGATTTCGATATCGGCGCGGAGAACGTGCATATCGGCCCCTCTGACTACGTAGCCTGGCTGACCGACCGTAAGTGGGCTTACATCCGTCTGGAGGGTCGCTCCTTCGGCGATGTCCCCTTGAACGTGGAACTGAAACTGGAGGTCTGGGACTCTCCCAACTCGGCTGGGGTGGTCATCGATGCCGTGCGCTGCTGTAAATTAGCCCTAGACCGAGGCCTGTCCGGGGCCCTGGTGGCCCCATCGGCTTACTTCATGAAATCCCCTCCCGTGCAATTCACCGACGACGAAGCCAAGAAGATGGTGGAGGAGTTCATCGCCGGGTAGGAGAAGGGTGACCACCCTATCGCTCCCCTCGGACCCCCCCCTTTGGAGTAGGTTGCGGCAAGCCACCAAGAGGGGGGGGTCTCTAATAAAATACTGGCTCTTCTTGCTCGCGGTCTTCATCGTCCGTGGCCTGCCTTTGGGGTTGACCTATCGCTTAGCCTCCCTGGCCGGCGACCTGGGCTTCCTCTTCTGGCGCAAAGGTCGAGCCAACACCATCGCCAACATGCGCCGCGTCCTAGGGGATGGAGCCGGTGACCCGGAGGCACGAGAGGCCGCCCGCCGTTCTTTCCGCAACTACCTTCGATTGCTAGTAGACTTTCTCCGCTCGCCCTCCCTCGAGCGCGCGGAAGGGGTCATAAGCGGGGTAAAATGGGAATATCTAGATCGAGCCTTCCAAGAGGGAAAAGGGGTAATTTTGGTCTTGACCCATTTCGGGAGTTGGGACCTGAGCGCGGGGATCCTGGCCTCTCGCCAGTACCGCTTCAGCGCCGTGGCCGACAGCATGAAAAACCCTTATATCGACCAGTGGGTGCGCCGGTTGCGGCAGGGTCGGGGCATCGCCACCATACCTTTAGAAGGGGCCGCTCTCCGCATCTACCGTGCCTTGAGGCACAACGAGGCGGTGGGCATCGGGGTGGACCGTCCCCTCCCTCCCGGCCAGGGAGTAACCATCACCTTCTTCGGCCAGGAGGCCACCTGGCCGGCCGGGGCAGCGGCCTTGGCCTTGCGCACTGGGGCCAGGATAATAACCGGTTACCTGATGCGGGATGGCCATGGCAAATTCATCGGCGAGATGTTGCCTCCCCTGGATTTTCAACCCAGCGGCCATGAGGAGGAAGATCGGCGGCGATTGACGCAGAAGATAGCGGAGATCCAAGAGGGTTTCATCCGCCGCTGCCCCGATCAATGGTATATGTTTCGACCCATGTGGCCCCAGGACCCATCATGAATCAAACCATGGCTAGTTATTACCTCTATCGGTTGGCCGGAGCCCTGGTGCCCTTCATCCCGTCTCGGCTGGGCTATCCTTTCTTCTCCCTCATAGGGGAGGTGGCCTTTCGCCTGGCCAAGAGGGAACGGGCCATAGTGCGGGAGAACCTGCGCCATGTCCTGGGCCCAGAGGTGGATGAGGCCACGCTGATGAGGACGGTGCGGGAGGTCTTTCGCCACCTCTCGAAGAACTATTACGACTTCTTTCATCATCATAGAGGCCTATCGGAGGAGAAGATGAGGGCTTCCTTGACCACAGTGGGGTTAGAACATATAGAGGAGGCCCTGGCCCAGGGGAAGGGGTTGGTCTTGGCCTCCGCTCACTTGGGGAGCCCTGACGCCCTGATGCAGATGGTCTCTCTCTTCTCCTACAAAGTGACCGTCCCGGCTGAGCACCTGAAACCGGAGGCCCTCTTCCGATACGTTCTTGGGCTGCGGAGCAAGAGAGGGATGACCCTCCTTCCCGCCGATGGCCCCCTTCTAGGCCTCTTTCGGGCCCTGCGGCGGAACGAGATAGTGGCCGTGGCCGCCGACCTGGATACCACGGGGAGCGGCATGGTGGTGGATTTCTTCGGCGCTCCGGCCCGCCTCCCCGATGGCCACGTCCAATTGGCTATGCGCACGGGGGCCCAATTAGCCCTGGCCTTCGGCCGCCGCATGCCCGATAATAGTTATTTAGCAGAGGTCTATCCCCCTTTGGAATTGGAAGAGAGCGGCGATTTCCAGCGGGATGTGCGGGCCAACATGAAGAAGGTGATAGCGGTGCTGGAGGAAGGGATCCGCCAGCATCCGGAGCAATGGGTGATGTTCCAGCCCATATGGAACTCCGGCGAGGAGGCGGCGTGTCCCAGGTAGGCAAGGCCGATCTCCATATCCACTCCGCAGCCGGGGACGCCTTGGCCAGCGTGGCTGATATCCTGAACTACGTGGAAGAGGAGACCGATCTCGACCT
>CAYUAM010000269.1:0-2856 GCA_964442805.1 uncultured Anaerolineales bacterium
GGCCTCGGCTGCCCATAGGCCGGTTAGAAGTAGGAGGCTCCTCAAATTGGGGATGAGCAAAGAGACGATGCCTCCCGTGACCAGTCCCAAGGCCATGGGGGGCCTACGGCCCACCCGGTCGGCTACCCGTCCCAAACGGGAGGGCAGGAAACTATATATCAGGGCCGAAGGCATATAGGCCAGGGCCAGGATGCCCACTTCTGCGGAGAAGCGGTCCTGGAGGAAGATCATCACGATGGGCCCTACCGTGGAGTAGGCGATGGAGGTAAGGAGGACGATGCCCAACAAGATGGCCAACTGTCCGTGCAGGATAGGCTGGGGCACGGCCACCAGCTTGTGGCCAGTCTCCCCAAGGCGTGTCCCAGATAGGAAGAGGGCCAGGGCACTCAGGAGGGCGAAGAGGGCGAAGGAGAGCCTCCACCCTTCCTCCAGGCCCATCCAGGTGGTGAGGGCTATGCCTATCAGCGTGCCCAGCAGGCCCCCTTGCCAGAGCCGCTGCTCTATCCGCCCGAAACTGCCTCCCCTGGCCTCCTCGGGAGCCAGGTCAGCCACGATGGCATAGGCGGAGAGCCAGAGGAAGGCGGAAGCCACCCCTTGCACCACTCGGGCCAAAAATAGGGAGAGGAGGCCCCGGGCCCCCAGGAAGAGGAGCATGGAGGCCAGATACCCTCCCAGGCCGGCCAGGAGGAAGGGTTTGCGGCCGTATCGGTCTATGGCCCGTCCCACCAGGGGACGGAGGAGGACGGTGGCCAAGGAGAAGGCGGAGAAGAGGCCGCCTATCTCCAAGGCCGAGGCCCCCATCTGCTTGCTGTAGATGGGCAGGACGAAGCCCAGGATGCCGAAGGGGAAGGCGACCAGGAAGATGGCTACCTGTAGAACGCGCAAGTAGCCTATCCTTCGTTCCTCCCAGGTTATCTCTTTCATGGCTAGATGGCTAGGAGGCCTGTTGCGCCCCCTTTGTCTACTGATGCAACGGCTTGCTCAAGGTATGGCTCAGATGGCCAGGCCTTAGAGCCCCAGGTCGTCGGCTATTCCTTGCATGGCACTAAGACATATCCCGATGAAGGGTTCTAATGCCAGGCCCAATTCTGGCTCACAGGTGAGGATATTCTCCCGGATGGCCCCGCGGGCGAAAGATTTCTCCTTGAAGCGGTGCATGATAAAGGGCACGTCCAGGGAGGCCAGTTTCTTATCGGGGTGGACCAAGGCGGCGGCCACGATCAGCCCGGTAAGTTCGTCGCAGGCGTATAGGGCTTTGGCCATGAGGCTATCGCGGGGGACGCCGCTCTCCTCGGAGTGGGATTGGGCGGCCCGGATGATGGACTCATCCACCCTTTTCTCCCTCAATATCTTGCCCAACTCCAGGGTGTGGCGCTGGGGGTCCTTCTCCGTGATCTCATAGTCGGCATCGTGCAGGAGCCCCACCAACCCCCAGGTCTCCTCCTCCTCCCCGAAGTGGCGGGCCAGGGCCCGCATGCAGGCCTCCCCGGCCAGGTGGTGCTTCACCAGGTTCTTGTTCTTGATGAGGCCTTTTACCAAGGTCAAGGCTTCCTCTCGGGTCATCTTTCCTCCCTATCCTCGATGATTTGCCATTTTTGCTCTTCCGCCAGACTCTTTAGTTTATCGGTAGGGTTCACCGCCACCGGATGGCCGGCCAACTCCAATAGGGGTAGGTCGGAGATATGGTCGGCGTAGGCGTAACTGGCGGCCCAGTCCACCTCCCACCCTTCCCCTTCCACTAATTCCTTGAGCCGCCTTACCTTTTCCTCCCCCATGCAGGGCTTGCTCAGGACCCTCCCCGTGGCCCGGTCGTTTCGGAACTCCAGTCTCGTGCCCAGAGCGTGCTCCACCCCGTATCGCTGGCCGAAGAGGCGCAAGATGGCCTCGAAGGCCCCAGAGACCAGTACCACTAGGTCCCCCTGCCCTTGGTGCTCCTTCAACCTTTGTAGGAGGCTCTGGCGAATATCCTTGTCCAGTTCCTCCTCCAGGATGGCGGAGAAGGCCCTCTCGATCTCCTCCCTGCTCTGGCCCTTGAAGATGCCGGCGAATCCTTCCATCCACTGGCTGCGGAAACGCTCCTCATCCCAAAGCCCCATCTTGGTGAGATACCAGAGGGGGATGTAGAGGAGCAAGAATTTGCGCAGGAACCACTTTTGCTCCTCATGTTTGCGGTAATAAGCGATCATCGATTTCCAGACGGCTCCCTTGATGAGGGTGCCGTCAAAGTCAAATATGGCTAGCCTCTTTTTCAACTCTCCCTCGCTCGTTCTCTGGCGTATTTGGCTTTGCCTTCCTGGTAGGCGTCGCCGCCGTAGATGTCGTTGACCACGATGGTCGGCATATCCTCCACCTCCAGGCGGAGCAGGGCCTCGGGGCCCAAATCCTGGTAGGCCACCACCTGGGCTGCCTTGACCCGCTTGGCCAGGAGGGCCGCTGCCCCTCCCACTACGGCGAAATAGACGGCCTTATATTTCTTCATGGCCTCCCGCACCGGCCCGCTCCTATTCCCTTTGCCTATCATCCCTTTCAGCCCCTCGGCCAGGAGGCGAGGGGTGTAGGCGTCCATGCGGTAGGAGGTGGTGGGGCCGGCCGAGCCGATGGGCTGGCCCGGCTTGGCCGGGGCGGGGCCCATATAATAGATGATCTGCCCCTGGAGGTCGATGGGGAGGGGCTCCTCCTTATCCAGGGCCTCCATGAAGCGCTTATGGGCCGCGTCCCGCCCCACGTAGATGGTGCCGGATATGGTCACCTTATCACTGGCCCGTAGTTTCTCTATCACTTCATCAGTAAGGGGAGTGGTTATTTTCATGGCCTATCTCCTAACGTGCTTATCAATCAATTCGTCAAGGGCTATTA
>CAYUAM010000270.1:0-2842 GCA_964442805.1 uncultured Anaerolineales bacterium
GCCAAGAGGCCCAACCGGGAATCATCGGCTAGAATGCCATCCGTGTTGGAGAGAGCCGGGAGGTCATTGTAGCATACCGAGTTTCTGCTCTCCTCATTGCCTCCCCTTACCCCTTCGGTCGAAAGCCCATTATCAACGCCTCTTTCATGAGATGACTCTTAGTTTCTCGGCCCAAGGGTGGTTGTGCCCCCCAGGGAAGTGGAATATATTTTGAGGTGGAGGTTCCCTTGGAGAGCCGGTACGATATCATCGTGGTGGGAGCCGGCCATGCCGGCTGCGAGGCCGCTTTGGCCGGGGCGCGAATGGGCTGCCACACCCTCCTCCTCACCACCAACCTGGACCTTTTGGCCCAGATGCCCTGCAACCCCAGCGTGGGAGGGCCAGCCAAGGGCCACCTGGTGCGGGAGATAGCCGCCTTGGGCGGGGAGATGGCCCGGAATATCGATCGCACATTCATCCAAATAAGGATGCTCAACACCAGCAAGGGGCCAGCGGTCCGAGCCCTGCGGGCCCAGGCCGATAAGCGCCTCTACTCCGAAGCCATGAAAGGAACTTTGGAGGCCACCCCCAACCTCGACCTCAAGCAGGCCACCGTGGAGCACATCCTGGTGAAGGGAGATCGGGTGGCCGGAGTGGAGACAAGTATCGGCTGGCCATATCTGGCCCCCGCGGTGGTCCTTACCACCGGCACCTTTCTCAATGGGCGGCTCATCACCGGCCTTAAGACCAGCCCCGGAGGCCGGGCTGGGGAGCCTCCCGCCCTGGGCCTCTCCGCCTCCCTCAAAGAACTGGGCTTCACCTTGGGGCGCCTCAAGACCGGGACTCCACCTCGCATCGACGCTCACACCA
The DNA here is from genome assembly GCA_964442805.1 of uncultured Anaerolineales bacterium. Lineage (GTDB taxonomy): Bacteria > Chloroflexota > Anaerolineae > UBA7937 > UBA7937 > CAYUAM01. The sequence continues at coordinate 850 of CAYUAM010000270.1, forward strand.
TCGACTTCGGAAAGACCGAGATGCAGACGGGAAGCGGGAGCCCACTATTTTTCAGTTTCTCCTACCCCGAAGAGGGGATCGAGCCCCCGAAGTCACTTATCCAAGGGGAGCCCAACCCCATCTACCCTCGGCCTAAGGATGAAGGGTGGAGGCCCCAGATACCCTGCTACCTGGTCCACACCGACGAGCGCACCCACGAGATCATAAGGTCGAACCTGGACCGCTCCCCCCTCTACACCGGGCTGATAAAGGGCATCGGTCCCCGCTACTGCCCAAGTATCGAGGACAAGGTAGTGCGTTTCGCCCACAAGGAATCCCACCAACTCTTCCTGGAGCCGGAGGGGTGGCGTACCAGCGAGGTTTACGTGCAGGGGGCCAATACCAGCCTTCCCGAGGATGTCCAGTTGGCCATGCTGCGGAGCATCCCCGCCCTAGCCCAGGTAGAGATGACCCGGGTGGGCTACGCCGTTGAATACGATTATCTGCCCCCCAATCAGATAAGCGCCTCTTTGGAGACCAAGACCATAGAGGGGCTCTTCTTGGCCGGGCAGATAAACGGCACCTCCGGATACGAGGAGGCCGCCGCCCAAGGGATCATGGCCGGCATAAATGCGGCCCTCAAGGTGCGGGGGGAGAAGCCCCTCATCTTGCGGCGCGACCAGGCCTATATCGGCGTCCTCATCGACGACCTGGTCACCAAGGAGATCGCCGAACCATACCGCCTGATGACCTCCAGGGCTGAATACCGCCTCCTCTTGCGCCAGGATAACGCCGACCTGCGCCTCTCGCCCCTGGGCTACCGAGTGGGCCTCCTGGACAGAGCCCGATACGAAGCGGTGGAAAAGAAGGGTCGTGCCATCGCTCAGGAAATCAAGAGGCTCAAGGAGACCTGGATCAAGCCCTCCCCGGAGAAGGATGAACTTTTACGCTCCTGGGGGTTGGAGGCCTTGGAGGAAGGTGTCAACGCCCTCCAGTTCCTGCGCCGCCCAGAGACCACCTACCAGATGATCCAAACCCTGGCTCCCGGCCCCAACCGCCTCTCCCCGGAAGCCCAGGAAGAGGTGAATATCGAGGCCAAATACGCTGGCTATATCGAGCGGCAACTTCAGGAGGTGGAACGGAGCCGGAGGCTAGAGGAGCGGAGGATCCCCCCCGACCTCGACTATGAAACGATGATGGGGCTGCGTAAAGAGGCCCAGGAGAAATTGAGGCGCTTCCGTCCGGCCACGGTGGGGCAGGCCTCCCGCATACCAGGGGTCAACCCGGCGGATATCTCCGTCCTCTTGATCTATCTGGAGAGGGTGGGACGTCAATAACTACCTTATGGTCACCCTATCTAATAAAACCTTTACCCCTCCTACCCCCCGCCCCTCATCTTTCACCTTCAGGAACTCACCACTACTCGGGTCGTGGACGCCTACTTGAAGGGTGTACTCCCCAACCGCCCCCTTAGGCAGCCAGAGGGCCATGGGGTGGCGCAATATTATCCCCTTGGGCCACCGGGAGGTCAAGTAACTTGAGCCCAGGGGTATCTCATCCCTCTGGGTTAGAACGGCCCCTTCCCCATCCACTAAGTAGAGTACCACGTGATAGTCGAGGGGTGGCCTCTTGAGGGTGGACCAGTAGAGGGTGACGAAGAGGAGCTCCCCGGCGCGCGGCAAACCAGCCTGAACCTCGCAGGCCTCTAGCCTAAAGGTCTCCCCCAGGCCCACGCCCAAGGGTTTGGCCTCCTTGGGGATCTGGAAGGAGAGAGGAGTCAGATAACCCTGCACCCGCATGTAACTATCCCCGGCGAAGAGTTGGTCCTCGAAAAGGTCCCCACTTTCACTAAGCCAACCTCTGATGAAGCCCTGGGGGTCGGTAACAGTATCGTAGATACGATAGAGCCAAAGCCGGGGGTGGTGAGCGAAGACCCTCTCCAAAGCCTGGGCTGTCTCCCCTTCAGTGGTTGGATAGAAATCGGAGGCGGGGTCCCCCCAACCCAGGGCGGGGG
>CAYUAM010000271.1:0-2819 GCA_964442805.1 uncultured Anaerolineales bacterium
TGGGAAAGACGGGGAAAAACGGCCTTCTGGATTCGCCTTCCTCGCCCATGCAACCCCGCATCATCTCCCTACAACGACCCATCATGCCAATGCCCTGCTCTCCTTTCGCCTCTCCGGTCTCGCCGCTTCATCCCACATGCTCCAGGAAACCCCGCCCAGTCTTGACTCCCAGATGCTTGGCCGCCACCTTCTGCCGCAAGAGCAAGGCTGGCCTGAAGCGAAGCCCGAACTGGGCCTCGAACCCTTCCAATTGGGCCAAGATGCTGTCTAACCCCATCTCATCGGCCATGGCCAAGGGCCCCATAGGGGTGGTACCCTTCTTCAGCCCCGCCCCGGCCATCATGGCCATATCGATATCGGCAGCGGAGGCGATATTCTCCTGGAGGCAAAGGGCGGCCTCGTTGATGAGGGGGAGCAAACACCTCTCCACGCTGAAGGGAGTCCCCACTACCCCCGTCTCCTTCTGCACCTGGGCGATCATCTCCTTCACGGGCTCGCCGGTATCCGCGCCGTAGCCGTAGAAACCAGCGCCCTTCTTCTCCCCCAGGCGGCCGGCTTCCACCATCCTTTGCAAGAGGAGGGGTGGCTTCATCCTCTCCCCATAACCTTCATATAGGGTCTTGGCCACCGACCAGACCACATCGAGGCCCAGATTATCGGCCAGGATGAAGACCCCCATGGGCATGCCGAAGGCCGTTACCGCCCCGTCTATCTCCTCCCTGGTGGCCGCCCCCTCCTGGAGACAATATACCGCCTCGTTGAAGAAGGGGACGAGCAGCCGATTCACCAGGAAGCCAGGACACTCCCGCACCACCACCGGTATCTTCCTCAGGCCCTCGGCGAAGGTCACCACCGTGTCCACGGTATCCTGAGATGCATCCAGGCCCGGCACCACCTCCACCAACTTCATCACGTGGGCGGGGAAGAAGAAATGCATCCCTACCACCTTATCCGGCCGCTTAGTGGCGGCGGCCATCTCGGAGATGGAAAGGGCCGAGGTGTTGGAGGCGAATATGGTCCCCTCCGGACAGGCCTCCTCCAACTCCTGGAAGACCCCCTTCTTAAGTCCGATATCCTCGGGCACGGCCTCGATGACGATATCCACCTCCGAGAAGGAATCATAGGTAGTAGTGGCCTCTATCAGGTCTAGCCTCTCCTGCATGGTGGTGGCGGTCATCTTCCCCTTATCCACCCGCCGCTGATAGATGGCCCTTATCTTCTCCAAGCCTTTATCCACCAGCGCTTGATCGATATCCTTGAGCACCACCGGCAGGCCGGAGTAGGAGATCACCTGGGCGATCTCCGCCCCCATCACCCCCGCGCCCAAGACGCCGGCTTTGAAGATATACATGACCACCTCCTAGTTTTGCTTAATAAAACACACCCTGTAACGTGCTCTGACCTTTACGAATCACTGCGCGGCATTATCTCCAATATCACTAGTTTCGGAAACTTCTTAAATGAGAACTGAATGAATGTCTTGAGTAGCGCCATAATTCGGTCTCCCTCTCCCCTATGGAGAATGGACATCCAAAGATCAGGGCGATACCTGACAAGCATGCTCAGGAGGTACATAATTGCATAATAGATGCATATCTCGCTAAGGAACAACCCCTCTGCGAAAGGGCTAACACAGTAAGTGCCAAAGTTCAGGTCAGTGAACATTGGGAGAGGGCACTCGAGCGAGCCGTCCTCTCTAGGTAGAAAAGCGGCCGAGTCGTATTGGAATTCTTGAAGAGCCAATTTGACAAACGCGGGATGGCTCATCGCAAGAACCCCCAGCGGATGTCCTGCGGCAAGATTCTGGGTATGCACACCCATATGAACGGCGAGCACAGGCTGACTGCACATTTTCTCCTGATGCAAATAGATGCCTCCGTAGAAGACCTCTGGCTTTTGCTGGTAGGTAAGTTCATACACACGTCGCAGGTCGGGAAGCCTTGAAGCCAACCCCCTAATATCAAGGTCAACATCCGTGAAGTCAGCAGCCTCATTTCCAAAAAAGAAACCCCACCTGGCCCTCGCAAGCGGCCCCTCATCAAGAGTTCTTTCAATTTGAAAACGAATCTCCCTGCAACTATCTACTAACTCATGGAACGTGCCACGCCCTTGTGTAAGAGCCGTGGCGCAAGAATCTACACTCTTTGCGTCAGTGAAATCCGGAGGCGTTAGCCCATGGCTGCGGTTCATCTTAGAAAGAGATTGCTTCGTTCCCTTAGCCAAGATGATTGCTCCCGCGAAACTGACCATACCATAATATAGGAGCAGCGGTTTTACGGAATCGAGGGCTTTGTCAGCAGCCTCATAGTAACTACGACCCTGCTGCAAGCAACAACATATCTCATAGGCCCGTTTTTCTTCCTTCTTCTCGTCGGCCAAGCGCTTAGTGGGCAATTCACCAAGTATTTCCCTCATGTTTTCCACGCTCTCACAGTAAATAAGCGTGTTGAAAACCTCGTCTCGTCCCCACCGGAATAGCTGCTCCGCGTCAATCCCTCTCACCAAGACACTCCTCACGTTTCGATAACACCTGGTGTTCAACCCATTGTAACCAACCTACAACGTGACCCGCTCCACCTCTCGCGTCTCGGTAACCACCCCTGTCACGCCAGAGGCCCGCAGGATGGGGAAGATTATGGCCAGGATAACGGTTGGAATCCAAGAGAGGATCGAGAGGATGGTCTCGAGGATCATGAATGTGCTCACGGCCAAGGCTACCGGTATGAACCGCTGGTATGGCTTCACCATCTCTGCCAGGGGCCCCATCCACATCTCCTCGAACCCCTCCTCCATCTCCGCCAAGGCTTTTTCCTTCTCCT
>CAYUAM010000272.1:0-2802 GCA_964442805.1 uncultured Anaerolineales bacterium
CTAGGGATTGGCTGGCCGTGCTCCTGGTGGCCGTCCTTGCCGCCCTGGTTGCATTAGCGGTGCAACGGGCCCTGGGCTGGGAATCCAGGGCCAGCAGTGGCCTCATCGGCGCGCTGGCCGCCATAGCCGGCTATTTTACCTATCTTAAGCGACGCAAGGCCTTATGAAATACCATATCTGGACCATCGGCTGTCAGATGAACGACGCCGACTCCCGGCGGGCCGCTGAGGAGTTACAAAGGCTGGGCTACCGCCCCACCGCCAGGGCAGAGGAGGCCGACCTGGTGCTTCTGGTGACCTGCGTGGTACGCCAGAAGGCCGAGGATAAGGTCTATAGCCGCCTGGGCAGCCTGAGGCGCCTCAAGGAGCACAACCCCCAGGCCTTCCTGGCGGTGATGGGCTGCCTGGTGGCCCCGGAGACGGCTCCCGGCCTGAGGAGGCGCTTCCCCTACGTGGACCTCTGGCTCCCCCCCTCGGACGTGGACGGCCTCATCGAAGGCCTGGAGGGCGGCGAGGGGGCGGAGCCGGTCCCCTTCTTATACCCCGTGGCCGCCTACGTCCCGGTCATGCACGGCTGCGACCAGCACTGCACCTACTGCATCGTCCGCCTGCGCCGAGGCCCGGAGAGGAGTCAGCCGCTGGAGGAGGTTTTACAAGAGGTCGAACGTTTGGTGGAGCGAGGGGTGCGGGAGGTGACCCTGGTGGGCCAGATCGTGGATTCCTATGGCCACGACCTCCCCGGCCAACCTACCTTGGCCCAACTGCTGCGCCAACTGGACGATATCGAGGGGCTGTGGCGCATCCGCTTCCTCACCTCCCACCCCAACTTCATGAGCGACGAACTCATCGAAGCCGTGGCCTCCCTGCCCAAGGTCTGCCAGCATATCGAACTCCCCGTCCAGGCGGGGGATGAGGGGCTGCTCAAGCGGATGGGACGGAACTACACCGTGGCCGGATACCGAGCCCTCTTGGACCGAATCCGAAGGGCCATCTCTGGGGTTTCCCTGGCCACCGACGTCATCGTGGGCTTCCCTGGCGAGACCGAGGAGGAGTTCCAGGGGACTTACCGGCTCCTGGAGGAAGAGAGGTTCGATGTGGTCCACGTGGCTGCCTACTCGCCCCGGCCAGGGACCCCCGCCGCACGCCTCCCCGACGACGTGCCCCCGGAGGAGAAGGAGCGGCGCCGGCGGGCCATCGAGGAATTACACGCCATCATCGCCGCGGAGATAAACCAGCGGCTCCTCGGTAGCACAGTCGAGGTTCTGGTGGAAGAAAAGCAACGGGGAAAATGGAGGGGCCGCACCCGCACCAACAAATTGGTCTTCTTCGAGGACCCTCAAGAGTGGAGGGGAAGGTTAGTCTCGGTGGAGGTCACCTGGACCGGCCCTTGGTCATTGCAGGCTATGGTCCCATCTCCTTCAAGAGGTTAACTCCCCATTCCCGCCTCTTCCCCTCCGCATCAACTGCTACCACCCACATCTCCAGGTCGCTGGCGGCCATCACCGCCCCCAGCACTCCCTCACCTTCCTCACCGGAGCCCAGAAGGTCCACCACCCTCCACAGGCCCATCTTCCCATAGTAGCGCTCCAGCGATTCTTGCCAGCGACCATAGCGGGCCTCGCTCTCCTCATCTTTCTCCTGGAGCGAAGAGAGGGCCGGCGCCTGGAAATGGTTGGTGCGCAGGAGATAGTCCTCTGGGGCGCCGAAGAGGAGATAGCGGTGAGCGGAGCACTCCATAGCCCCGGCGGATGCGGGCTTCCCATCGCCCAGGACCAGGTTATAACTTCCGCTCCGGGAAGCACTGGCCACTATCTCCGTGGCTTGGGAGAGGTCGCCGCTCCATTCCAGGATCTCACGCAGTAGGAAAGAGACAGGGGTGCCGCGAAGGGAGAAGTCGGCGGAGGGCGCATCCAACTGGGCCACCGCTATCTTCTCCTCGTTGAAGCCGGCCGTCACCCCTACCATCCCCGGCTGGGAGAGGGCCAGGAAGGCATCGCCCCCCTCCGGCTGGTAGAGGATGAGGAGGGTGGCCGAGGGAGATAAGGGGGGCCATAAGGTGAAGCCTTGAAAGAGGTAGCCGTTCTTGCTGGCCCGGCCGAAGAGGGCGAAACTGGCTCCCAAGGAGAGGGGGATATCCTCTTGGGGCGGGTTAAGGGGGAGAGCGGTTTCGCGGAAGAGCGAAGGGCGGCCCAGGGGGGGCCACCAGGGCTCCAAGCCGGTCAGGAGGCCATGAATGGCCTCCGGCGACGGAGGCCGGGCCCTCCACTCGGTCACGGTATTGAGGAGCAAGATGTCGGAGTAGGAAACCCCGGCTCCCTGGGCCAGGCCTCGCATCTCCTCCTGGTAAGGCCTGGGGATACTGAAGAGGCGGCCTTGACGAAGCGAAAGGAGGAGGTCGAGAGAGCCAAGTCCTTGGTAAAGGCTCCCTATCCGCTCCCGAACCTCCTCCCGCAAGAGCGCCCCATGCTGATAGCCCATCTGGTAGGGGGTACCCTTCAAATGGAGGAGGAGAAAGCCGTCGCGCTCCTCCAAAATAGCCGCTCCCCACACCTTCTCAGAGCCAAGGAGGAGGGGCCTCTCCCCTTCAGTCAGCGGCTGGACCCAGAAAGCGATGAGGAGAAGGAGCAAGATGGAGGCGCGTTTCAAGAGCCAGCGTTGAGAAACCATCTCTCTCCCTACATCTTGCCCATTTTAGCAGTCCCTCGGAGAGAGGTCAAAGGGGGAAGGGTCGCCTTTGCCCTTATTACCAAGGCATGCTAAACTTTATTATCCTGAGGAGGGTTTTTGCATGTCCCACAAATGG
>CAYUAM010000273.1:0-2800 GCA_964442805.1 uncultured Anaerolineales bacterium
AGGTATGGCTGAGCCTCCGCACCGCCCACTACCTCTGGATCCTCCCTGGGGTTGCGGTCTACTTCTTCGGTGTCTGGGCTCGCACTTGGCGTTGGCACTACATGCTGCGGCCAGTGAAGAGCGTATCCCTCCCCCGTCTCTTCCCCGTAGTATGCATCGGCTACATGGGGAATAACATCTACCCCGCTCGGGCCGGCGAACTTCTCCGCGCCTATGTGCTGCGCCGCAGGGAGGCTATCAGCGTCAGCGCCTCCTTGGCTACCATCATCGTGGAGCGGATCTTCGACGGCTTGGTCATGCTCCTCTTCGTCTTCATCGGGCTGCCATTGGCCCCCATCCCCAGCGGTTGGCGAAGCCTGGTTGTAGTCTTCAGCCTGCTCTTTGTAGGCGCCCTGGGGCTCTTCTTCATCATCGCTGCCTCCCCCCAGCGCTCCCAAACCCTCTACAACTGGCTCATCGACCGCCTCCTGCCCCAGCGCTTTCGCGAGCCAGTGCGGGGCATCGCTGACCGTTTCCTGGAGGGTCTCCACTGCCTCCGCAGCGGGCGAGATGTGGCCATGATATTTGCCACCTCCATCGTGGTCTGGCTGGCGGAGACGGTCAAATACTGGTTCGTGATGCACGCCTTCAACTTCGCCGTCCCCTTCTATGTGTTGATGTTGATGAACGGGGTGGTCAATCTGGCCACCACCATACCCTCGTCGCCGGGCTATGTGGGCACCTTCGACGCCCCCGGCATCGAGGTACTCGATACCTTTGGAGTAAACCGGGACATCGCCACCGCCTATACCTTGGTTCTCCATTTCGCCCTCTGGCTTCCCATCACCGTTTTGGGCGCGTATTATATGTGGCGGGAGAGCGTGACGAGGGAGGAGTTGGAATCGATGCCTGCAACCACATCATCAGCCACAAGGCCAGAGCCATAGGGAGCGCAGTATGGTAGACAAGTTGCATGACGTTCTGCGCGAAGCGCGCTCAGAAATCATCGGTGGGCTAGTTGTGCTGGCGGTAGGTACTTTCATAACCATCATCATTGCCGGCCGGGGGCTCAAAGTAGCCTCCTTGGCTACCCTCCCCATTATCGTGATTCTACTTCTTGTCCTATGGGTATTTACTAGGCTTGAAGGGACAAAGCCTCCCCACCCCGTCCCTAAGCCTGAAAAACTACCAGTGCCGAAATTCATTCGTCGGCGTGACGAACAAGGTCACGACCTAGTGAAAGAAGTGAGCGAGGCTCTGAAGAAAGCAGCCCTAGTCGTCATCTGGGGCACGGGAGGAGTCGGCAAGACGACGCTGGCTAAGGAGGTGGCCGCTCGGCTATTTGAGAGTCGATACAAGGGTGGGGTCATCTGGGCCGATGCTGACGATGTGACCGGCTTTGGCTTTATCAGTCTTCTCGACAAAATACTCGATAAGCTTGAGCGGCAAGATGCCCGCACACTAGCCCTCGATCCCAAGAAGAGGCTAGTCACCTCGCTCCTGGGTGAGGAAGACTCTCGCCTCATCGTGGTTGACAACTTTGAAGCCATAGCCGCCGAAGAGCGCAAACGCATTGTTCCCTTCCTTTGCGCCCTACCGTGCGCGGCCCTGGTTCCCAGCCGCAGGAGGATAGACCAGGCCGAAAACATCCATCTGCCACCCATGAGCGACCAAGAGGCCCTTGACTTCTTGAAGATGGCGGTTAGAAACACCAAGTTTGCCAGCAAACTAAGTGAGTCGCAGCTCAACAAAATCGCGCTCACCGCCGACCGCAACCCTCTGTACATGCAGTGGGTAGTGGGCCAGGTGGAGAGGGCTCGCGCGCTTGACGAGACGCTGGCCGACATCAAGGCGGGTGAAAGGGAAACAGCAGAGCGCATCTTCGACCGCTCCTACAAACTGCTAAGCCCCGATGGGCAGTCAGCACTGCTGGCCTTGGCCCTCTTTGTACCTAGCGCCAGCCGCCAAGCACTGGGGTTCGTGGCTGGCTTTGGCCAGCCAGGCAATTGGTTCCAACGGCTCATAAGCCGCCTCCGCCTTGGCAAAACACCTGCCGCCAGGCTACAACTAGCCCTGGGGGAACTGGCCACACTTGCCCTATTGGAGCCGCGTGACAACCGATTAGGGCTTCTACGCCTCACTCGCGAGCTGGCTTTGACCCGGTTGGAAAAGGAACGCCATGGCAAAGAACTCAGAGAGCGCTTTATCCTCTACTTCCTAGCCTACGCCGAGGCCCACCCAGAAGTCACGAAAGAAGACCTGGATGCGCTGGAGGCGGAGCGAGAAAATTTCTTGGCCGCCATGCACTATGCATACAAGGCTGAACAGAGCCAAAGCCTCATAGCAATTCTCGGGACCATTGCCTTCCCCGGTTTACTCTATACGCGCGGCTACTGGGATGATGCCCTCACATGGGGAGAGAGAGGGCTAGAGGCAGCGCGAAAAGCCCACGATGAGGTGACCATAGCATGGGTCGCTCACAACGTGGCCAATATCTATGAAAGCCGGGGCAAATACGACGAGGCCAAAAACCTTTATAACCAAAGCCTGGAAATCTTTAGAAATCTGGGTGACCAGGCGGGCATCGCCTCCTCCCTCCACCAACTGGGCATCATCGCCCAAGATCAAGGCCATTACCAGGAGGCTAAAGACCTATATAACCAAAGCCTGGAAATAAAAAGAAATCTGGGTGACCAAGCGGGTATAGCCAAGTCCCTCCACCAACTGGGCACCATCGCCCAAGATCAAGGCAACTACCAGGAGGCAAAAGACCTATATAACCAAAGCCTGGAAATAAAAAGAAATCTGGGTGACCAAGCGG
>CAYUAM010000274.1:0-2748 GCA_964442805.1 uncultured Anaerolineales bacterium
GGCCCTGCCCGTTGGGACAGCGGTAATGGCTGAGGCCGCCCGGCGCTACTTGATGAAGGGACGCTAGGTAGCGCAGTTTCAGAGTGGTGTCAGGAGTCAACTAAGGACACCGCTAAAGTTCAGCTGCGCGCGGAGCGCTGTCGGCCTGCAACGAGAGATTAGGCCACATCTGAGATGCATTGACGCGAAAAGTGCGCCCTGTCCACGTCTTAACGTTTCAATTCGATCACAGTGTCGGCATCCACGGTCTCATCGCTTAACGATATGGAGCCTTCTTCTCTCATTCTTTCAAGTTCGCGAACTACGACATGTGGTGGAAAGTTTTCCATGAGACGAGAGACGACGGCGTCCGCTGTGACTGGACGAGATCGCCTACGAAGAAGGGTTATCTGGCGAAGTATCTGCTCACGTACGGCCTCTTCTCGGGCTTGTACTTCTACCTGTCTTGACTCAACAATGGCTCTCTCAAGCAGCCCACGCATGTCCCCCCTTAGCGAGGAAACTTTTTCGTCCGTGATCCGCTGACGCTGAAGAATTAGCGAAAGTTCCTTTTCCATGTCCTTCTTGAGAGCACTAACTTTCTCATCAGCTCTCTTTTCGGCCTCACCCGCTAACTTATCGCTGTCTGCATCCTTCTCGGGCCAGATATGCTTTCTCATGTCAGATACCGTGTCACGCATCATCGAGAATGTGTCTGCGTAGAGTTTGTCGAAAAGCTTCTCCAGCCTTTCCACGCTTGCACCAATACCCTTCGCTGCTTCTTTAGTGCTTTCAGAGAGCTCAGAAGACATTCTGAAGAAAACGATAGAGAGCCCTATAGCTACGATGGCTAGTACAACGGATGATATGGCGGCTGCGAAAGACAATAGATTGATGCCGTTCATCACTTATTTAACCTCCTTATCCGTTTGGCTGGGTTCCTATTGGCGAACTGATATATCCCAGCGATAATTACGCGGAAACCTTTGTAATATCCCTCATATAGACAGTATAGAGCAAATGTTCCCATGAGTCAACGGAGGGCTGGTGTACTTTACCAGAGGGGCTAACCGGTGAATGGTTAGCCCTTTGAATGCTGCCTTTAGAGCCACCCATGGGACTCGAACCCACGACCTAGCGCTTACGAGGCGCTTGCTCTACCGACTGAGCTAGGGTGGCCCATGGGCCGTACTGGATTCGAACCAGTGACACCCTGCTTAAAAGGCAGGTGCTCTAACCTGGCTGAGCTAACGGCCCGCATTTTGAGTATAGCATAACGGGGCGGTGAAATCAAACTTTGGGGGAGAGTGGTTGAGGTTAAAGCGTCCTATGGACCTTACGCTATTCTTCTTTACCCCGCAACTGGGGGAAGAGGATCACTTCGCGGATGGAGGCTTGGTCGGTGAAGAGCATCACCATGCGGTCTATTCCCCAGCCGATGCCTCCCGTGGGGGGCATTCCGTGCTCCAGGGCCTGAATGAAATCCTCGTCCATGGGGTGGGCCCCCTCATCCCCGGGCTTCAGGCCCTGGCTCATACTGAAGCGCTCTCTTTGCTCCCGGGGGTCGTTCAGTTCGGTGAAGGCGTTCCCACCCTCCAAACCGCCGATGAAGAACTCGAACCGCTCCACGAACCTGGGGTCCTCCGGCTTCTCCTTGGCCAAGGGTGATATCTCCAAGGGATAATCGAGGATAAAAGTGGGCTGGATTAGTTTCGGCTCCACGTGCTCCTTGAAGACCTCCTCCACTAGTTTTCCCCAGGTATTCTGCGAAGTTACCTTGAGCCCCCTCTCCTCGAGGGCCGCGTTCAAACCCTCCAGGGTGTTCGCCTCTACAATGTCTATCCCTGTCTCATCAAGAATCGCCTGGCGCATGGTTACTCTCCGCCAGGGAGGGGACAGTTCTATCTCCTGGCCTTGGTAGGTAATCTTAGTCGTTCCCAGGACCTCGCGGGCGGTGTAGGCGAAGGCCTCCTCCGCCAACTCCATCATGTCATAATAATCGGCATAGGCCTGATAGGCTTCGATCATGGTGAACTCTGGATTGTGGTGAGTGGAGAGGCCCTCGTTGCGGAAGTCCTTGCCTATCTCATAGACCTTCTCCAGGCCGCCGATGATGAGCCGTTTGAGGTAGAGTTCATCGGCGATGCGGAGATAGAGGGTCCGCTTCAAGGCATGATGATAGGTCTCGAAGGGCCTGGCCAGGGCCCCTCCGTAAACGGGTTGAAGGATGGGGGTCTCCACCTCCAGGAAGCCCCTCTGGTCCATAAAACGGCGTACTGCGCTTATGATGCGGCTCCTGGTGATGGAGATGCGGCGCGCCTCCTCGTTGGCGATAAGGTCGAGATACCGCTGGCGATATCGGGCCTCCACATCCTTCAGCCCGTGCCATTTCTCCGGCAGGGGGCGCAACGATTTGGCCAGGAGGGTGAGACGAGAGACCATGACCGTGGGCTCGCCGGTCTTGGTGTAGAAGGGGGTCCCTTCTACGCCGATGAAGTCGCCCAGGTCCAGGTCATCCTTGAAGAACTGGTAGCCCTCCTTGCCCAGGCTGTCCTCATCCTGGGTGACATAGATCTGAACCCTCCCCGTGCCGTCGGCGATGTGGGCGAAAGAGGCGCGGCCCATGACCCGCACGCTCATGATGCGGCCACAGAGGGCTACTTTGCCCCCCTGCCCCTTCCCCAGGAGGTCCAGGACCTGGGCAGCGGTATGGGTCCGCTTGGCCCGCGCCGGGTAGGGATCGAGCCCTCGTTTCCTCAACCGCTCTAA
>CAYUAM010000275.1:0-2719 GCA_964442805.1 uncultured Anaerolineales bacterium
TGGGGCGCCGATGCGGTGACCGTCAACCCCTACCTGGGAGGCGACGCCGTGCTCCCCTTCGCCGCCTACTCCGAGAAAGGGGTTTTCCTGCTCTGTCACACCTCCAACCCCGGGGCAACCGACCTGCAGACCCTGGAGTGCGAGGGGCAACCCCTTTATTTGAAGGTGGCGGAGTTAGCCCAGACCTGGAACGAGAGAAATAACTTGGGTTTGGTAGTGGGGGCCACTTACCCGGAGGCCTTGCGGGCCCTGCGGGCCCAGGTGCCAGAGATGTGGTTCCTGGTCCCTGGAGTGGGGGCCCAAGAGGGCGAACTGGAGGCAGCCCTGGCGGCGGGGCTGAACGAACGGGGGAGCGGTGTCTTAATCAGCGTCTCCCGGAGCATCATCTTCGCCCCGGACCCCCGGGGTGCGGCCTCGGCCTTGCGCCAACGGATCAACCGCTGCCGCGGCCAAGCCAGGCCCAGGTTGGCCCACCCCCAAGAGGAACTCGTCTTGGCCCTGCATGAAGCAGGCTGCCTTCGCTTCGGCGATTTCCGCCTCCACTCCGGCCTTCGCTCCCCCGTCTATATCGACCTCCGCCTCCTGGCCTCCCACCCCCGACTCCTACGCAGGGTGGCCGCAGCCTACGTCCAATTGCTGCGACCTTTGACCTTCGACCGCCTAGCCGCCATCCCCTACGCTGCCCTCCCCATCGGGACGGCCGTCTCCTTAGAGATGGGGAAGCCCATGCTCTACCCCCGCAAGGAGAGGAAGGGCCATGGGACCAAGCAGGCCATCGAAGGGGTTTTCAGGCCAGGAGAACGGGTGGCCGTGCTCGATGACCTCATCACCACCGGGGCCAGCAAACTGGAAGCCATCGCCCCCCTGGAGGAAGCAGGGCTGGAAGTGCGAGATATCGTGGTCCTCATCGATCGGGAACAAGGCGGCAAAGAGGAGTTGAAGGGCCACGGTTATGGCCTCCACGCCGCCTTCACCCTGCGCCAGATGGTGGAAGTCCTGCGCCTCAGGGAAAAGATAAGCCCCGCCCAGGGTGAGGAGGTACTGGCCTGGCTGGAGCATTGGAGATGAGTAGGGCGGACCTGAGGACCACCTTGTGCGGGGTCCCCCTATCTAACCCCTTGATCCTCGCCGCCGGCATATTGGGCACCACCGCCCCCCTTTTGGAGCGGGTGGCCCGGGCTGGGGCGGGGGCGGTGACCACCAAATCGCTGGGCCCTCAGCCGCGGGCTGGCCACCCCAACCCCACCGTCCTCGATTGGGGGCCGGGGTTAATCAACGCCATCGGCCTGGCCAATCCGGGAGCGGAGGAGGGAAAGCGGATAGTGGCCCAGGCCAAGGAGCGCTTGGCCCCCCTGGGGGTCCCCCTCATGGCCAGCATCTTCGCCCCTACAGTGGAAGAGTTCGCCGAGGTGGCCCGAACCATCAGCGAAGCCCAACCGGACCTGATCGAGGTCAATATCTCCTGCCCCAACGTGGCCCATGAGTGGGGACTCCCCTTCGCCCTAGATGCGGGGACGGCCGCCGCCGTCACCCAGGCGGTGAAAGCGGCCACCACCATCCCTATGGCGGTGAAATTGTCGCCCAACGTGACCGACATCGTGGCCATCGCCCGGGCCGTGGCCGAGGCCGGAGCCGATGCCATCACCGCCATCAATACCGTGGGGCCGGGGATGATCATCGACCTGGAGTGCGGTCGGCCCATCTTGGCCCATAAGGTGGGGGGGGTCTCCGGTCCGGCTATCCGTCCCCTAGCCGTGCGCTGCATCTATGAAATCGCGGGGGCGGTCGATATCCCCATCATCGGCACCGGGGGGGTGAGCAGTGGCCGAGATGTGGTGGAGATGCTCATGGCCGGGGCCACCGCAGTGGGGGTGGGCTCCGCGGTCTATCAGGGTGGGCCGGAGGTATTCGGGCAGATGGCGGCGGAGTTGGCTCAGTTCATGACCGCCCATGGCTACAGTTGCCTAGAAGAGATAAGAGGGTTGGCCCATCGTGTCCCCTAAATTGCCCCAAGCCTTCACCATCCGCCAAGCGGTGGTGGAGAGGGAGGGAGTCAAGACCTTCATCCTAGATGGGGATTTGATGGCCAGGCCAGGACAGTTCGTGATGGTCTGGCTGCCCGGGGTGGGGGAGAAGCCCTTCAGCCTGATGGATGACCGTCCCCTCTCCCTGACCGTAGCTAAAGTGGGCCATTTCAGCGGGGCCCTCCATGGGCTGGGCGTAGGCGATCGGGTCTGGATACGGGGCCCCTTGGGCCAAGGCTTCACCCTGCGGGGAGAGAGGATACTCCTCATCGGTGGCGGCTATGGGGTGGCTCCCTTGTTCTTCCTGGCCAAGTTGGCCCTGGCCGAGGGCCACTCGCCCTCCGTCCTCATCGCCGCCCGCACCAGAGATGAATGGCGCCCGCGGCGCAGCGACCGAGACATGCTGATAAGATATAGGAGGTAGGCGATGCTGAAGGGATTGGCTCTCCATACGTGGACGCTCGACACGACGCCGCTGGCTGAGGTACTTCAGATCGCCCGACGCACGGGCTGGGATGCCATCGAGCTGCGGCGCATCGACTTCGCCCGCGCCCGCCAGGCAGGGTGCTCTCCTGAAGAGGTCTTGGACCTCGTGCGGCGGAGCGGGCTCGCCGTCGCCTGCATCGGCGTGGAGTTGGGATGGATGTTCGCCGAGGGGGCCGAACGGCAGCAGCTCCTCCTGGCTTTTGAAGAGT
>CAYUAM010000276.1:0-2719 GCA_964442805.1 uncultured Anaerolineales bacterium
GCCCATCTTGTGGATGAAGTCTTTCTTAGAGGTTGCGCCATCGGCTTCTTCTACGTTGGCCCCAATCGAGGTGCCTGAACGGATTATTTGTTTGCCAAGTTCGCGGCCTGTGATAGCCTTTGGTAAGCGCTGAGCCACCTTTACCACTCGTACGCCGAAGGAAAGGGTTCTCTCTTTGATGTCGAAAGGCGGCCTTTCACCAGTTTTGGTCATTTGCTCATTGGTCATTGGACATTAGACGGGTTTGAAGTATCTAATGTCGGTGATGGCCCCCATACGCTCCTTGGGCGGCTTCCAGACGGCCTTCACCTTCATGCCGATCCTCACCTTCTGCGGGTCGACCCCGCCGATGAGGTGCATGATGCCCATGCCCGGGGAAGCCCCATCGATCTCGATGACCGCCGGTATCTCCGGCTCCTTCACCCGGCGCATATCCCAGGTAACGTAGCAGACGGAGAAGGTGTTAATGGTGCCCGTATCCTGAAGATAGACCCATTCGCTCAGGGGGCGGAAGCACCATTCGCATACCACCCGCGGCGGCACCATCACCCGGCGGCACTGGGGACACCTGATGCCGATGATGCGGCCGTTTTTGAGTTCTTGAAGGTAGCGGCCGATGGCCACCCCGGCATCCCAGCCGTATTCCAACCGGGGAACCCAACGGTTGTAGAGGACCTTGCCCTCCGTAAAATCGGACTCGCTCAAAGGAGTCCCCGGAAATCGCTCGATATTGGCGCTCATATTATCTCCTCTCAAAGGCCTAGGATGACCACTGTGCCCACCTGCATGAGATCCCCCCAGGCTTGGGCCAGGCCGGTCCGGGGCTTGCCGGGGACCTGGCGCTTCCCCGCCTCCCCCCGCAACTGCCAGAAGATCTCGGCCACCTTCATCAGGCCGGCGGCGGCGATGGGGTTGCCCACCCCCAGGAGCCCCCCGGAGGGGCAGACGGGCATATCGCCGTCCCGCTGGGTGACCCCATCGGCGGTAAGGCGAGGGGCCTCCCCCTTATCGGCCAAGAGGAGCCCCTCCAAGTGGTGGAGTTCCTTGTAGTCGAAGGGGTCGTAGGGCTCGACGATATGGATCTCCTTGCGGGGCTCGGTGATGCCTGCCATCTCGTAAGCCATGCGGGCGGCATATTCCACATATTTGGGGTAGTAGAGGTCCCGGTTGGTCCAATAGGTGCTATCCAGCGACCAGCCCACGCCCCTGATCCAGACCGGCTTATCGGTCATGCGTTTGGCTATGTTCTCCGAGGCCAAGACTATGGCCACCGCCCCGTCGCTGACCGGGCTGACATCCAGCCGCTGCACTGGCCAGGCCAGGACCTCAGAGGCCAACACATCCTCCACGGTGATGTGGCGATCCCCCAGAAGGGCACAGGGGTGATCGGCGGCATTGCGTTTATTTTTCACCGAGACCAAAGCGATATCCTTCTTCTCCAAGCCGTGACGGTGCATGTAGCGATGCATCTCCAAGGCAAATATCCAAATGAGGTTGGGCTTGAGGGCCCGCTCAGTGGTATGGTCGAAGATGGTCAAGAAGGCCCCTTGGGGGTGGGGCTGGCAGGAGGACATCTTCTCCTCGCAGACCACCAGACAAGTGTCGAACAAGCCCGAGGCCAGGTGATACCAGCCTTGGATGGGGGCAAAGACCCCAGTCCCCCCGCCCACATAAGACCTCATGTAAGGTTTGCCCCAAGCCCCGGCCCCATCGCTGAGATATTCTCCCTTCATATGTACCCCGTCGAAGGCGTCGGGGGCCGTGCCCAAGGCTACGCAGTCTATATCGTCCAAGGTGAGTTCGCAGGAATCCAGGGCCATCTTGGCCGCTTGATAGGCCAACTCCCGCCCCGTCTCCTGGGCCCGGCGCACGAACTTGGTCATTCCCGCGCCGACCACGGCTACCTTTCTCATGCCCATGATCTTCCTCCTCTAGTAATTGCTAAGTACGACGGCCGCGCCGCTGGTGGTGGGAAGGCCCCGCCAGGACAAGGCCAAACCGGTCTCCGCATCGGGGATCTGTCTCTGGCCGGCCTCCTCCCGCAACTGGAGCGCCACCTCCAGGAGGCGGGCCAGCCCTGAGCCATCCAAAAGATGCCCCACCCCCAAACTGCCCCCGGAAGGGTTGACCGGAAACTCCCCATCCAGGGCGGTTACCCCCTCCTCGGTGAGGAGTCCGGCCTCGCCGGGACGGCATAGGCCCGCGGCCTCCAAGTGCTGGAGTTCCTTGTAGGCGAAGGTATCATCTACCTCCGCGAAGTCGATCTCTTGCAGGGGGTTAGTGATGCCGGCCATACTATAGGCCATCTGGGCGGCCAGGCTGGCGTAGTAGGCCCCGACCCAATCGCGGGTCTCCAAGGAATAAGAATCGTTGGCCCAACCCACCCCTCGAATCCAGATGGGGAGGTCGGTCAGGCCCTCCGCCACCTCTTTCGAGGCCAAGACCATGACCACGGCCCCATCGGCGTGAGCAGCCACCTCCAGCCGCTTGAGGGGCTCCGCCACCGGCTCCGAATCGAGGATATCGCCCATGTCGATAAGGGCGCCATAGGCCGCCGAGGGGTTAAGGAGAGCGTTGCCCCGGTTCTTTACCACCACCTGGGCGCACTGTTCCAGGGTGGTCCCGGTTTGGAAGAGGTAGCGGTTCATCTCCATCCCGGCGATGAAGAGGGGGTTAGCGCTCAAGGGACGGTTGAAGACCGGGTCTAAGGCATAGGCTA
>CAYUAM010000277.1:0-2701 GCA_964442805.1 uncultured Anaerolineales bacterium
CCACGGTGGGGGCGGTTATCTTCTCCCTGGTCAGGGTGAATAATAGAGACTCTGTCTCCCCACGCCGCCAGATGGTCAACTCCACCTCTGTGCCAACAGGCCCGTTGATGAGGGCCACGACCTCATCCTGGGATAACCCCAGGAGCTCTCTTCCATCCACCGCGACGATGATATCTCCAGGGAGTATGCCCACCTTGGAGGCCGGATACCCTTCTCGGGCGGCCACCACCACCAAATAGCCTCCCTCCATGGTGTAATCAGCCCCGATGCCTCCATACCGGCCTTGCAGTTGGGCCTCTTCTATCTCCCGCTGGGGCGGCTCGATAAAAAAGGTATGAGGGTCGCCCAGGGCGGCCAGCATCCCGCGAATGGAGCCATAGACCTGAGCCTTTGCCTCCGGCAACTGGCCATAGAACCTCTCCTGGATCTGCTCCCAGGCGTCCCAGTAGATCTTAAATTCGGGGGGCTCCTGGCTTTGAGGAATAAAAGAAGGAGGTTCTATAACTTGAGGCATGGCAGTGCGAAATAGGTGGGAGGCGAAACCGGCCCAATAAGAGACGATGGCCACCAGGGTCACCAGTAGGATTAGCACGATGATGTGCAGAACTTTATGCATCATGCCCTTGTAGTTTGACATAAATACAAATCTCCAATCAATAATTTTACCACTCAGCGATTCAAGTGGCAAATGAAATGGGCTGGTGCATCACGATCCTGTGCCAGAAGTCTGAATTAGGCACAGAGCCCTCCTGGCCATCTAGGGTTTACCGGAGAGCAACTAGAGAGGTATTCCCACTTTATATACTAGGGCAGCCCATTTGCCAAGCAACACCGCGCACGGTTCAAAGCACGGTTCGAAGACGGAGTAGAAGACCTCCCTTATCCTCTGCGCCACGAAGTTGCTGGACATACTGTGGCTCGATTTGCTCACTCTTTATCGTCCTTCCCGCTCCTTTCATTTTTACCTATAGTTAGTGCATTATGTCATCTCTTCTACGTGCATCATACAATACTTGTCATAAGATATGTAGTACGAAGATCAACTATCCCCACGGGGACCTACTCGGTTCAGGATATCCCCCTGCCCTACAATGAGGTGTGATGTTGTTCGCAGCGATGTGGGGTGAAAAGGGTTCATCCTCGGGAGTGGTAGTGAGAAACTAATTATTATGCAGACTTGTCGAGGTATCGCCTACCGACTGACGGAAGATTCTCTATCATAAGAAGATGCATGAGACTTCTGAGGGGATTTCTGAGTCGATTCAAATATGATCTTGTAGAGGCTTATACTACATACCTCTGGAAAGCCGCCTCCAGGTCATGAGGCACTTTCCCTTTGATTAGAACCCCTTCTTCGATGTACTCCTCAGCATCTACCTGACCGCGTTGATGAAAAATGTTGAGGAGGCCATTCTGTCCATAGGGAAGAAGCACGCTGAGGGAGACTAACTCCTCCTCTAAAACCTTCTCTACACGCTTCAGGAGGGCGTCAAGCCCGGTCCCTTCGAGCGCCGAGATGGGAACACAATTAGGGTAAAGCCGAGCGATCACCGCGAGTTCAGGGGGGGGGGTCGAACTTCCCTTGTAGCCGGGCAAAAGATCTATTTTGTTGAGCGCGGTGACCAGCGGTTTATCATGGGCTCCCAGCGACCGCAGGGTCTCCTCCACGGATATGCTTTGTTCCCTCACGTTGGGATGGGTGATGTCCACGATATGGAGGAGGAGGTCCGCCTCATTTATCTCTTCCAGGGTGGCCTGGAAGGCGGCTATCAGTTGGGTGGGGAGTTTCTGGATGAAGCCCACCGTGTCGGTGAAGAGGGCCGTCCGGCCGTTGGGCAGGGCCACTCGCCGGGTGGTGGGATCCAAAGTGGCGAAGAGTTTGTCCTCCACCAGGACCTGGGAGCCGGAGAGGGCGTTGAGGAGGGTAGATTTGCCAGCATTGGTATAACCCACGATGGCCACTACCGGGATGGCAGCTCGCCGGCGGCGACGACGGTATAGGCGACGGTGAGTGCGCACCTCCTCCAACTCTCGCTGCAGGCGGGCGATGTGTCGCTTGATCTCCTGCCTATCGGTTTCCAACTGGGTCTCGCCGGGGCCACGCAATCCCACCCCGCCAGGGCCTCCCCGGGCGGCTCCTCCTCCCGCCTGTCGAGCCAGGTGGGTCCAGAGGCGGGTAAGGCGGGGCAAGCGATACTGGTACTGGGCCAACTCCACTTGTAGCCTTCCCTCGTGGGTTTGGGCGTGTTGGGCGAAGATATCGAGGATGAGGGCCGTGCGGTCGAGGATCTTGACTCCTAACTCTTCCTCCAACTCCCGTTGCTGGCGGGGGGAGAGTTCCTCATCGAAGATGACTAGGTCGAAATCGAGTTGCCCCTTAAGGGCCTTGATCTCCTCTACCTTCCCTTTGCCGATGAGGGTGGAGGGGCGAGGCCGCTCCAGCCGCTGAATGGTCGCCCCTGCCACCTCGATCCCAGCAGTCTGGGACAATTGGGCCAATTCAGCCAGCGAGTCCGCCGCCCTCCAGTGGGCTCTTTGGCCCTTTACCTCGATGCCCACTAGAAAGCCGCGCTCATGATCGCCCTCTACCGTCACCACCCTCTCTTTCTCGTCCCAATGGCTTCGCATAGTATAGAGACCTTATGTAACCTCGACCCCTGCGCCTCTTCTTTATGACAAATATACCCCTTCTCCGGCCTCT
>CAYUAM010000278.1:0-2683 GCA_964442805.1 uncultured Anaerolineales bacterium
TCTTCGAGGTGGCCGATGGGGGCACCCTCTTCTTGGACGAGATTAGCGGCATGCGATTGGAGATGCAGGCCAAACTCCTGCGCGTCCTGGAGACAAATGTCCTGAGACGGGTGGGGGGGACCCAAGATATCAAGGTGGATTTGCGCATAATCTCCGCCACCAATCGAAATTTGAAGGGGATGATAGAGGAGGGGGGTTTCCGGGAGGACCTCTTCTATCGCCTCAGCGTGGTGGTGATAGATGTCCCACCCCTGCGGGAGCGGGCCAAGGATATCGACCTCTTCGTGGCCGCCTTCCTTGCCGAATTCTCGGAGGCCATGGGCAAGAAGGTGCGGGGGGTATCCGAGGAGGCTTTGCGCTACTTAAGGGCCTACCTCTGGCCGGGCAACGTGCGGGAACTGAGGAACGTGATGGAGCGAGCGGTCATCCTCTGCGATGGGGAGGAGATAGAGCCCGCCCACCTACCGGCGGAGATAGTGGGGGGCGGTAGGGCCGCCCGGCCGGTCATGGCCAACCTGGAGGCCCCCCTGGGCGAGGAGGGGATAGACCTAAAGGGAACCATGGAGGCCTTCGAGAGGCGGATGATAGAGGAGGCCCTGCGGAGGAGCGGGGGCAACCAGAGCCAGGCGGCCAGGCTCTTGGGCATCAGCCGGGACATGCTCAGATATTCCCTGCAGAAATATGGCCTAAGTTCCTAGCCTTCCCCCTCATAATGTAGCGTCGGGCTTAAGCCCGACGCTACGTTGCCCCTCTCGGGATTCTGACCGTGTGAAATCCCTTATTGCGTAAAATCCCCCAGTCCCTGTTTCTAATTGTCTAGCCTGTCTAGGCTGTAATGGCGTCAAACGGGCTCATTTTGTGCCTGTCTGACGCCGTTTTTTTAACCATCCCCGCTGGCTATGTCTGGCACAAATCTTGCAACAATTAAGGGTAGAGCCTGAGGATGCATCGTATAGAAGCAAAGGGTTCGAGAGGGTAGGATGGAACAAGGGTTGGCCCGGATACTGATAGCCGATGATGAGAGGACCATCTCCTTCTTCCTGCGAAAATCGCTGGAGGAGGAAGACCCCCGCTACCAAGTGGAGGTCTGTCACACCGGCGCGGAGGCCTTGGTCAAGGTGATCCGCACTCCCTTCGACCTGATCATCGCTGACCTCCGTATGCCCGACCTGGATGGCCTGAGGCTCTTGAAACAGGCCATGCGCCTCAACTCCACTACCAAGGCCATCCTCATGACCGCTTACGGCTCCGATGGGGCCGAGGCGGAGGCCAAGCAGATAGGGGCAGAATATATCGCCAAACCTTTCGCCATGGAGGATATGAAAAGGCTAGTCCGCAGGGTCTGCGGGCTCAACAACAAGGGAGGGAGAAACGATGTTAACGGTAGATGAAATCGAACTGGCCATGACCGTGACCCTCTTTCTCATCGGGGTGGTCTCCTGCGTCTCCGGCCTATGGATCATCATGGCCAAGGAGTATCAGGAAACCATGCGGCGTCTCTCCAGCCAATCGGTCAAGATCCATGGCCGGGCGGCCACTCAGGACGCCGTGGCTCCTATCATCGATTCCGCTTCTCGCCTGGTGGAGGCCATAAGCCAACTAATCAGGACGGCAGCGGGCATCGGAGCCTTCCTCTGCGTGATCGGGGTCGGTATCTGCGTCGTGGCCTTCTGGATGACTACAAAACTGTGAGGTGGCCCCATGGCCGAGAAATACGTGAACGGCGCGCCGAGTGAGACGGGCGACGCCGAGAGGGTAACCCCTGTTTCCTTTCAGGAGCGATATCTCCGTGCCCTTGAGGCCGACCCCGCCCTCTCCGCGGAAGGGTATATCCCCCTGCGAGTGGTGGAAGAAGGGGGGGAGAGGGAGGGACAGGAGGCCTTGGAGGCCCTCGTTAGTGAGGAGCGGGCCATCATCCTGGGGCCGCCTGGCTCCGGGAAGAGCAGCCTTCTTTCTCGCCTGGCCTACCAGAAGATCCAGAAAGGGGAGGGTGTCCCCCTCCTCCTCGACCTCTCCCATCTGGCCCCAGGCCGGGGCCTGAGAGGTCTAGTGGAGGAGGCCTTGGGTCGATACGGCCTGGAGGTCTCCCCGGCCGAGGTCGATTCTCTCCTTCAAGAGAACTATCTGCTCCTCGATAACTTGGATCGAGTCACCAACAGTTACTCCCTGGAGGAACTAGAACGCATATTGCAGTCTGCGCCTGGTTTCGTCTTGGCCTGCCGAACTAGGGATTACCCCACCTTTAGCCGGTGGCTGGAGCAGATCCCTGTATATGAGGTGCAAGGTTTCTCCAACGAGGATATCAAAAAGTACCTCTCTCAGCGGGTGCCGGAGAGGGTGGTGGTGGAGGTGGAACGGAGGCTGCGGGGACAGCCTCGCCTCTGGAACCTGCTTCACCTCCCCCTCTTCGCGCGAGGGGTAAGGGAACTCTTGGTCGATCCCACCGCTAGTGGCCATTGGTGGAACGCGGCCCATATTATCGGCCAGGCCCTTCGCTCCAAGGAAAGCAGCGCCGAGTGGGAGGAGGCCTTGGGCCGCCTTGCCCTCCATACCTTGGAGGTGAGCGATTCCAAGGTGGAGATCCCAACGGCATCCTCTTCCCTTATGGAGCAATCGATGGCCAGCGGGCTCCTGGTGCGGAGTGCCGACCGGGAGGGGCTGGAGTTCCTCCACCCCACGATAA
>CAYUAM010000279.1:0-2680 GCA_964442805.1 uncultured Anaerolineales bacterium
GAGGGGGGGAGACGAGGGGTGCCTCAAGCGCAAGCGTATTACCGTATAGAGGGCTTTCACGATCTCCTTCCGGGAGATCTTGGAGGCCCCTTGTCTTCGGTTCTCGAAGATGATGGGCACCTCGCCGATCTCGTGTCCCCCCATCTGGCATTTATACAAGATCTCGATGAGGAAGGAATAGCCGTCCGAAAAGATCTCATCCAGGTCAATAGATTCCAAGACTTCTCGGCGATAGCAACGAAAGCCAGCGGTGCAATCCTGGGCCTTTAACCTTAGGACCGTTCGGGCGAAGAGGTTTGCCATTCGGCTCAGGAGACGTCGCGCCAGAGTGCAATGCAGGGTCCCCCCACCGTTGGCGTAACGCGAGCCGATGACCAAGCCCGCTTTTTGGGAGCGGGCTATCAAGGCGGGGATATATCGAGGGTGATGGGAGAAGTCGGCATCCATGGTGATGACCCGTTCAGCCCCCTGAGATAGGGCGTACTTGAAGCCAGTGAGGTAGGCCGTTCCCAGCCCCATCTTGCGGGGGCGGTGGATGACCTCTATCCTGGGTTCCTCTTTGGCCATCTCCTCCGCTATCTCCCCCGTGCCATCGGGAGAGTTGTCGTCTATCACCACCAATCTAACCGGATGGAGGAGGATCTCTCCGGCTAGCCTCCTGATGTTTTCCTTCTCGTTGTAGGCGGGCAAAACGACCGTCGCCTCTGACCAACCTTCTCCCTTCATATGGATATTATTCTAGTCATTTTCACCTGGTCGTGCAAGGGAAGAAGCCACCTTGAGCAATGGGGTCTCTTGTAGTAGAATCTCAGCGAGGAGTGAGATGTTACCTTTGTATGATGAGAACCCCACCAGTAGATTCCCTTTAGTTACCGTCCTCATCATCGCCGCCAATGTGGTGGTCTTCGTCTTCGAGTTACTCCTGCCCTCCTCGCAGGCCCTCCAAGATTTCATGCAGACGGCGGCCATCATCCCTTACCAGGTGACCCACAACTTGAATTTGCGGGTCTCCCTCACCCTCTTCACCTCCCTTTTCGTCCATGCTGGCTGGGTGCACCTCATAGGCAACATGCTATACCTCTGGATCTTCGGCAACAACGTGGAAGACGCTATGGGTTACTTTCGTTTCACCATCTTCTATTTCCTTTGTGGGCTGGGGGCTAGCGCCGCTCAGATCGCCGTCGATGTCAACTCCTCGATCCCCAACATCGGGGCCAGCGGGGCCATAGCCGGGGTCCTGGGGGCCTATCTCATCCTCTACCCCAGAACCCGAGTGGTTAGCCTGGTAATTTTGGGCTATTTTATCCGCCTGGTTCGGGTGCCAGCGATAATCGTCCTGGGCTTCTGGATAGTGATTCAATTTTTCAGCGGGCTGGCTTCTCTGGGCACGTCAGCCATGGGAGGAGTGGCCTGGTTCGCCCATCTGGGAGGCTTCCTGACCGGGTTACTCTTGGTGCGCCTCTTCGCCCGGAGGAGAGCCTGGTACGCGTGAGGGGAGCGATGGTGGAGCGGCTGCGAGGGCTCTATGAGTTGCAGGGTCTCGATCTAGACCTCGATGAGGCCCGGCGCCGTCTGAAGGCCGTGGAGAGTGCCTTGGGGGAAAGCGAGGGGTTGCAACAGGCCCGCCAAGCCTTGGCTCAGGCGCAGGAGTCCCAGAGGTTAGGTCGCCAGACCCTTCGTCTCTTGGAGATGGATCTGGCCCAGGTCATGGAGAAACTCAAGGCCTCCGAGGAGACCCTTTATGGCGGCCGGGTGAGGAACCCCAAGGAATTGGCTGGCTTGGAGAAAGAAGTCGAAGCCCTCCAGCGCCGAGCGAGGGAACTGGAAGATGAGACCTTAGAGGCCATGATCGAGGCTGAAAAGGCAGACCAGGGGGTGAAGGAGGAACAAGCCCGCTTGGAAAGGGTGGAAGAGGCTTGGGGGCAAGAGCAGGCGCGTTTCCTCAATGAGAAGGGAAAGTTATCTCAGAAGATCTCTAAACTGGAGAGGCAGAGAAGGGAGTTGGTAGCCACCATCGATGCTGAGGACCTCTCTTTGTATGATGACCTGCGACGTCGTAAGGGGGGAGAGGGGGTAGTTTTGGTGAAAGACGGAGTGTGTCAAGGTTGCGGGGTAGCCCTCCCCACCAGCAAAGTGTCTCAACTCCGTCAAGGCCAGGAGTTGATCCACTGCACCAACTGCGAGCGCATCCTTTACCTGGAGGAGTGAGGGTTGCCGAAGGAGACTGTCCCCTACGCTAATCCATATATCGTGGAGAGGCCGGTAACGGAGCCAGATCGTTTCTTCGGGCGCCTCGACCTGCTTACCTGGGTCAGGAGGGGCCTGGAGGAGGGACAGCGCGCCTTGGCCATAGAGGCCCCCTATCGGATGGGCAAGAGCTCTTTCTTGCATCAACTCCATCACCATTTACATCCCCATTATGCCGTCTTTCTGGTGGACATGGGAAAGGTCACTGAGCAGCGTCTGGATCTAGCCCTGTGGCAGGTAGCGGAGGGCATGGTCAACGACTTGTCCCAAGAGGAGAAGGATAGATTCGGTGGGCTGGAAGGAGGAGATTTTGAGGGCAACGAAAGTAGTTTTGTGAGCGACTTCCTCCCTCGTATCACCTCGGCGGTGGGGGACAGGCCCCTTCTCCCAGCCTTGGATGATCTAGATCCCCTGGGCGGGGACGGAGATCCAG
>CAYUAM010000280.1:0-2665 GCA_964442805.1 uncultured Anaerolineales bacterium
CAGCCGCTCCATGCCCTGCAGGATCTCCTGGTTGATCTTGGCCCTCTCCTCCTTTTCCACTTGGCGCATCCCCTGCCAGAGGAAGGAGAGGCCGGAGAAGCCGGTGAGGGTCAAAATGGCCACGTTCAACAGTTTGTAGAACTGGTAGTGGGGAGCGGTGAGCCAGAAGAAGAGGGCGATAGGGGCGAAGGATAAGGTGAGGACGGCGATGACGGCCATGGCGGTGAGGATGAGGGCCAG
The DNA here is from genome assembly GCA_964442805.1 of uncultured Anaerolineales bacterium. GTDB lineage: Bacteria > Chloroflexota > Anaerolineae > UBA7937 > UBA7937 > CAYUAM01. Next base: position 241 of record CAYUAM010000280.1, read on the forward strand.
GGTCTGGGAGAGGTTGAGGCGGGAGCCGAAGAGGAGGTTGAAGAAGTAGAGGGTGGGGAGACAGATGACCAGGGTTATCAGGAAGAGGACCGGGAGTTTCACCGCCGAGGAGAGGGCCTGCAAGAGGCTATTGGAGAAGCCCATCACCGCCCCGTAGATGGCGAAGAAGATGACCGAGGTGATGAGCATATCCCGTATCTTTTGGGACAGGTGGTCTCCTTTCCCTATCTCCTCGAAGAAAACCCGACGGTCCCGCAATATCCTCTCGATGACGTAGAAAGCCTCCATGCTTCTTTCCTCCTTTAACTGCTTGTCACCCTTTCCTAATCTCCCAATTTCTCCGACCCCAGGCTCCGGAAGAGTTGAGGGAGGATCCACAGCCACAAGACCAGGGCCACCAGGGCATAGCTCAAGGTATCCCCGGGGATAGGCCAACTCCAGAGGGTCTGTTCCGGATCACCTCGCGGGACGAAGTAAAACTCGAAGAGTTGGTAGAGGCCCATAGGGAGCATCACCAGGCTGAGGCCGCCATAGACCACGCCGCTCACCATGAGATAGGCCTTGTTGAGGAAGGAATGGGGACGTTCCTCTCGGCCCTCCACCCGGTTGCGCAGGGCCCAATGCAAGGCCAAAAATAGGCCCCCTGTGATCACGAAAGCCACCCCGTTTAAGAGGTCTCGCAAACGCTCCTCCTCCCGGTACTCGATGCCTTCAAAGGGCGGTGGCTCCACATATGTCTTGCCCGGTTCTACCTCCGCGTAGATGGGCTGCCCCTGGTAACTGAACTCCATGCCCAGGGGGTAGGATATAGCCGCCTTCAGGAGAAGCCCGCCACCTATGAGGAGTATCAGGGAGGAGATGAAGAGCATGGCGTAGGCGTAAAAGCGAGGGAGGAAACGCCGTTGAAGGGGTTCCGGCTCTTTATCGCTCCTGAAATAGAAGATGGCGGCCACCAAAAACGAGACGAAGGCCAGAAGAACGATCAGAGGGAAAAGGATCGATTGACTCGCGTTCACCTCATTCTCCTTTCTTTTCCAGCATATCTGGGATTGTGACCGGAGGGAATAATTGGGCTAAAGCGACCAATGGAGCGAAATCTCGATATGCTAGGTGCTCTTTGCTCCTTTGCCCTTCCTCAACCAGACAAAAATGAGGACTCCAAATATCGCCATGCTAAGCAGGATCGTCCCATATTCCCCATACAGATTTGGCTCACCATTCAAGATGTCATGTAGGGCTGCCCAGTCGAGGGCCAGTAGAAGCACAGCCATGCCGATCGTAACAACGGTTTTCATTCTGCCACCCCTCCTAATCTGCGCCCACAACGATGCGGCTAAACTCACATTTGGGCTATGGCCATGAGGCTAAAAAAGGCCCAGGCCGCATAGCCGTAACGCCAGCGGCGCAAGGTGAGGCCGGGGATGAGCAAGGCCAGGAGGGCAAGGGAGATGATAATAGCCGGAGTGGGGTCCCCTTGCCACCGGCCTAATGTTTTCAGGAAGGGAAGGAGGACCCACTTGAAGGCCATGGTCAGGGCCACTGGTAGGAGGGCGGCCAAGACGGCCTGGTTGGCCGACTCCACGTACACCCGCCGCATCATCTTGGCTATCTCTTCAGCCTCACCGAATCGGGCAACAGCCAGGTCCACACTCTCCTCCGGGCTGTACCCCTCCTCCTGAAGGTCGGCCACCGCCTCCTCCAGATGGGGACGGATCTCTCGCAGGACCTCCTCTTGCGCCCTGGCATCTAGCCTGGCCAGGCTGTGGCCCAACTCTCCTAAGTATCTCTCTATCTGGCCGTCCATCTGCCTACCGCAGTGAAGCCGACTTCATTTTCTTCTGGCCCAGGATCTCCAACAGCCTTTCGGAGAAGGTGGTCCACTCCCTAGCGGATTCCTCCAAGGCTTTCCTCCCCTCCTCGGTGATCTGGTAATATTTGCGCGAGGGCCCCCTCTCCACCACCTGCCATTCCCCTCGGATCAGTCCCTCCTTCTCCAGGCGGTGGAGGAGGGGGTAGAGGGTTCCCTCCTTGAAGTCGAAATATCCCCCGCTGCGCCGCTCCAACTCCTTAGCCAAGCGATAGCCGTACATGGGCTCCTCGGCCAGGAGGCTGAGGACGAGGACTTGGGTACTGCCCTTTCTTAGATCGGCCATGATTATTCTTCCAAACCCTTCACCGGCTTTGACCGGTCACTCTTAGACATTTTAACACATGCTCAGAGGAACTTCCTCTATCTTGTTGCTCTTCGATCCGAAACTATGTCCGGCGGGGGATCAGCCGCAACCCGCTGGCGATGCGGTTGAGGACCAGGCCGGCGACGAGTGAGCCCCAGATCTGGGCCAAAAAAATAAGGGGCTGCCACCACTGCTGGCCGTGGGCGATCAGCCAGTCACGCCACACAGCATAGGCCACCAGGATAACGCCA
>CAYUAM010000281.1:0-2662 GCA_964442805.1 uncultured Anaerolineales bacterium
TCATGAAGCCGTTGGCCTCGGGGATGACCATCATGATGCACTCGAAGCAGCCGCAGGCGGTCATGGGGTTCTCCATGATGGAATAGACGGCCACCTGCTCCACCATCCCATGAGAGGCCTGCTTGGCGTAGTCGATGACGCCGGTGTAATAGCCCTTCACTGAGTCGAGGCATTCGCCTTTCCTAATGGGCTGATTGGGCCCGGTGGGGTTGATCTGGTGGGAGGCTTTGCAGTCCAGCCAGTTGTAGGCCCCGCATAGCCCCAGCCTTTGCGGGCTGATAACGCAGACGTGGTTGGGGGCGAAGGATTGGCATAGGACACAACTGTAGAAGGTGTCCACCGATTCGTCGGTCATATCCATGACCCGCTTGTTGCGGACCTGATAGGCCACGCGGCCTATCTCCAGCCACTTGGCGTGTTCCTGTGGTTCGGTGATGATGGTCACTTGGACCTTATCCACGATGGCCCCGAAATCGGACTTGAAGCGGGCATAGAGGATATCCCCGAAATGGCGAAGGCTTAAACCTTTATCGGCGGCGGCCTTGGAGATGCGGATCCAGGCTATATCCCTCTGCCCGATATGTTGAACCCCGGAGGCCCCGTTGATGAAGTAGTGGATCTGGCGCTCCAAGACGGGCTCGAAATCCTCCTGCATCTTCCGCCCGGCCACCTCCACCAGGATGCCCAGGTCCATGGAGCCGCCTTCTTCCGCCTCCTCGAAGCCCGGCCCCACCACCTCTATCTTGCCATCCTCCACCTCATCCAGGTCGCGCATGCGCAGGTACTCGAAGGCGCGGGAATATTTCCCCCCGAACTCGACCCGCATATCGTCCCTCTTCACCCGCTCGCCCTCGAAGGCCGAACCGTAAGGCACAGGGATGGGTATCTCCGCTACCTTGACCTTCACCCCCCGCACCTCGATGCAGCGCTGGATCAGCCGTTCCGCCCGCTCCAAGTCATCCTTCCCCTCGATATCGTCGAAGGGTATGGAGATGACGTGCTCATATTGGGTGACCCCGGTGGGCAGGACCTCGGGGATGACCGTATCGGCGATGACCGGGAAGCCATAACTTATGGCCCCCGCGGCGGTGGCGTATTTCAAGTCGTCCACCTCGCCCAAGGCCAAGACGAAGGCGAAGACGCGGAACTTGTTGTAGAGCAATATCTCCCTGGCCTGTCCGCCCTTGAGTCCCCCAAAGGTGAGGGCCGAACGGGCGGCGAAGCCCAGAGGGTAGATGGCGGAGATGGTATCGGTGCCGAAGGGGACGGTGTAGGTGTCATACCCCAACTCCACCCCCTCCTCGATCAGTTGATGGATGATGCTGCGGCCGTTGACGTTACCGCAGAGGAAGACTAGGATGTTGCGTCGTTGCAACTCCCGCACTATCTTCACCGCTACCTCGTTCGATTTGGCACAACCCACGATGGCGGCGAAGCCGGGCATGCGGCCATCCACCAACTGGATGCCCCAGGAACGGAGTTGAATATCGTCGATGGGGCCGTTGAGGTGGCCATCCCCGGCGGCCAGGCCGGCCTCATCGGGGCTGGTGAAGGTGCCCCCGGCCAGACGGAAGCCAGGCATGGGCTCCGGCTGTTCGCCATAGACGAAACGGATGCCCATGATGATTTCCTCAGCCAACAGGGTGGCTATGCCGCCATCCAGGGCCTCCCCCAAATAAGGGGTCCAAAGGCTATCGTTGGGGACGGGATGGAGGAGGGAGTGGGCGTGCTCCAAAGACGGCTTAAGTTCCCCCAAGGTGGAGACCTCGCGGCCGGTTAGCCCTAGGATGACAGGCAGGTAATAAGCGGTATTGGGAAAAGCCACCTTGGTCTGGGGGCCCTTCTCCGCCAGGGCCTTCTCCAGGAGGGCCTCCGCCTCCCTAACGATCAAGTTGGCCCCCCGAATGGCTCTCGTGGCTATATATCTCGACATACCTTCCTCCTCTAGGTAAGGCTAAGACACCGCGAACTTATAGGGGCTGGGCTCCTGGCCCGCCTCTCGCTGAGCCAGCCATTCCCGCATGCGGCGGTCACCGCTGCGCCCAAAACGGCTGGGGTCATACTTGGGCAGGGCTAGAGCCTCCCTCTTCTTATCTATATGGGCCAGGGATTTCTCCACCATCTTCGCCGGGTCGGGCTCGAACTCCAGTTTGCCCCCCACCTTCTCCTCCCAGCCGCGGCTGATGAGGTCAGTGACCTCCGGGCTCCCCTCCACCGGGGAATGGACGCCGAAGAGGACATAAACCCCCGAGGCCACGAAATAGGCGCCGATGCTCAAGGCCTTCTCGCTCATCCACTCCGGGGCGATGCCCACCCCGGGGATGTCAGAGATATCGTGGCCCAACCCTCCCTCCGTAGCCATCTCCGACAAGAGGGTGAGGATGCGGGTGTTGTCCACACAGGAGCCCATATGTAAGACCGGCGGGATGCCGATGGCCTCACAAACCTCCCGTAGACCTGGCCCGGCATACTCCATGGCCTCACCCACTAAGAGCCCGTACTTGGCGTTGGCCAGGGCCCCGCAGCCGGTCTGGGCCACCAAGACATCGTTCTTCAGGAATTCCCGCACGATATAACTGTGGGCCTCATCCTGGCAGACCCGGGGGTTGTTGCAACCCACCACCCCGGCCACCCCCCGCAGCCGCCCGGCCATGATGGCATC
>CAYUAM010000282.1:0-2649 GCA_964442805.1 uncultured Anaerolineales bacterium
TATGGGGACCCTGGTGACCTACGGCCGGGGGCGAGGGATAGTCTGTGCCACAGGCATGCATACCCAGATGGGCCTGGTGGCCGAGATGATCCAATCTTACCAAGAAGAGCCCACCCCCCTGCAAGTGAGGTTGAATCAACTGGGCCGCTGGTTAGGGGTCAGCGCCTTGGCCTTGTGCGCCATCGTCTTCCTGGTGGGGCTGTTGCGAGGGGTGGAGTGGTTGGAGATGTTCATGGTGGCGGTCAGCCTGGCCATCGCCGCCGTCCCGGAGGGGCTGCCGGCGGTGGTCACCATCTGTCTGGCCCTGGGGATGCAACGGATGGTGCGACGCCACGCCCTCCTGCGCCGCCTGCCCGCGGTGGAGACCCTGGGCAGCGCCACCATCATCTGTGCCGATAAGACGGGCACCATGACCGAGAGCGAGATGACGGTGGTGCGCCTTTGGGCCGATGAGACCCTCCTTGCCGTCACCGGAGAGGGGTATAAACCCCAAGGGGAGTTCCATCTCCAAGGGAAGCCGGTCGACCTTGAGGAGTATGCGGGGGTGCGATTATTATTACAAGGGGCCACCCTATGCAACGACGCTTATCTGGAGACCAGCGGCTTGGCCGACGGTTCGAGACGCACCTACCGCTTGGTCGGTGACCCCACGGAGGGGGCTTTGGTGGTGGCCGCGGCCAAGGCCGGGCTTTGGAAGGAGGAACTAGAGGAGGGACAACCCCGCTTGGCCGAGATCCCCTTCGAGGCGGAGCGAAAACGGATGACCACCATCCACCCCGACCTGGCCTCGGGGCAATATGTAGCCTACGTCAAGGGGGCCCCAGATGTGCTCCTAGAACTCTCCTCAGGCCTATATGTCAAAGGGGGGGGGAGGCCCTTAACAGCCGAGATGCGCAGCGAGATCCAGGAGATCAACGCCTCCCTAGCCAGGGAGGCCTTGCGGGTATTGGGGGTGGCCTATCGCCCTCTGGACTCCTTGCCGGAGGAGCCCAAGGCCGAGGAGGTGGAACGGGACCTGGTCTTCGTGGGCCTTTTGGGGATGATCGATCCCCCGCGAGCCGAGGTGAAGGAGGCCGTCGCCACGGCCAGAGGGGCGGGAATCCGCACGGTGATGATCACCGGGGATTACGCCCACACCGCCTCAGCCATCGCCAAGGAACTGGGGCTCTTACGAAAGGGAGAGGTCCTTACCGGGGCGGAATTGGACCAGATGAGCGACGAGGAGTTCTTCCGCCGGGTGGAAGAGTTCGACGTTTACGCCCGGGTCTCCCCCCAGCACAAGGTGCGCATCGTGGAGGCCCTGAAGTCTCGAGGCCAGGTGGTGGCCATGACCGGCGACGGGGTCAACGATGCCCCGGCCCTGAAGCGGGCCGACATCGGCATAGCCATGGGCATCACCGGCACCGATGTCTCCAAAGAGACGGCGGATATGGTCCTGACCGACGATAACTACGCCAGCATCGTGGCCGCGGTGGAGGAGGGGCGGACCATCTACTCTAATATCCGCAAGTTCGTCTTCTACCTCCTCTCCTGTAACGTGGCCGAGATAGCCATCATCTTCTTGGCCATGATGGCTGGCTGGCCCCTGCCCTTGACCGCCATCCAACTCTTGGTGCTCAACCTCATCACCGATGGGGCCCCGGCCTTGGCCCTGGGGTTGGAGAGGGGAGATCCAGACATCATGAAGCGCCCCCCCAGACCACCGGATGAGCCGGTGATAAACCGGGAGATGGTCCTGGGCATCGCCGTGCAGGGCGTAGCCATCACTACAGCCACCTTGTCGGCCTTCTACCTGGGGCTGCGCCTCTTCCCCCCTAGCCCCTCAGTGGCCCAGACCATGGCCTTCGCCACCCTCTCCCTCTCCGAACTCCTGCGGGCCTATACCTCCCGCTCAGAAAGATATTCCTTGTGGGCCATCGGCCCCCTCTCCAATAGGTACATGCAGATGGCGGTCCTCAGCTCCCTCCTCATCCTTCTAGCCATCATCTATCTCCCCTTCCTGGACCCCATCTTCGATACCGCCTTCCTGGGCCTTCGAGAATGGTCGGTGATGATTCCCCTGCTTCTATGGCCCTCCCTTGTCGCCGAGGCTACCAAATTCTTCCTTCGCAGGAGAAGCCCCGTCCAGATCTCCTAGCCCCCTTGTCACCAGGCATGGAGTGGTATAGAATAATTAATGTGTCCAGTCCTTGGAGCGCCCAAAGCAAACGATTAGTATTAATGGGGGTGATGGTAGTAGCGGCCCTGGTCTTCTTCCGGGTCCGTTCCGTGATCGCCCCTTTGGCCTTGGCCACCCTTCTAGCCTACATCCTTAACCCTTTGGTCATATCCCTGAAAAGGGCTAGGCTCTCCCGCACCGGAGCCACCATAATAGTCTATCTCCTCCTCCTATTGGTATTGATCGCCGCGCCTTCCATCTTGGCTCCCCCTCTCATACAACAGGTAGCAGCCATCGACGTCGATTTCGTGGCCATATCCAACGGCCTGCGCTCCCTCCTCGATCGTTATCAAACGGTGGAAGTCCTGGGCTTCCCTATCGACCTCAGCGGCATCTACGCGGACCTCCAAGGGGAATTGGCCCGGGTGGTGAACTCCGTGGCCTCCTACTCCTTCAAGATACTCTCTGGCGCGGTAACCAGCGCCCTCTGG
>CAYUAM010000283.1:0-2642 GCA_964442805.1 uncultured Anaerolineales bacterium
CAGACCAACGGCAGCCTCGAACTCCGGGAGCGTATCGCCGCCCTCTACCCTGGCGCTACTCCCGATAACGTTTTGGTCACCGTCGGCTGTGCCGAGGCCAACTTCCTCACCCTCTTGACCCTCATGGAGCCGGGCGACGAGATGGCCATGATGCTGCCCAACTACATGCAGCTCTGGGGCCTGGCTCACAACTTCGGCCTCCCCCTTAAATCCTTCTCCCTCAAGGAAGAACGGGGCTGGGCGGTCGGCCTGGACGAATTAAATGCTGCCGTCACCAAGAGAACCAAACTCATCGCCGTATGCAACCCTAACAACCCCACGGGTTACATCTTGACCGAGGGGGAGGTGGATTCCATCGTTGCCGCCGCCGAGCAGGTCGGGGCCTGGCTCCTGGCCGATGAGGTCTACGCCGGTGCCGAGCGGCTGACCGATGAGGTCACCCCCTCCTTTTGGGGCCGCTACGACCGGGTCTTAGCCACAGGCGGCCTGGCCAAGGCCTATGGCCTGCCCGGCCTTCGCATCGGCTGGGTAGTCGGCCCGACAAGCGTGATAGACGAAATATGGGCCCGCCACGACTACGTAACCATCAGCACCACCATGCTGGCCAACAAATTGGCCGCCATCGCCCTCTCGCCTCAAGTGCGCCCCTGCATATTGCAGCGCGCCCGCCACTATATCCGCCGTGGCTTCCCCATCCTCGAAAATTGGGTTAAGGAACACGCCGACGTCTTCACTATGATCCCCCCACAGGCGGCGGCCATCGCCTTCGTGCGCTACAACCTGAAGGTGAATTCGACGGAACTGGTCGAACGCCTCATCCACCAGAAGAGCGTCTTCGTGGTACCTGGCGACCATTTCGGCTTGGACCACCATCTGCGCATCAGTTTCGGCCTGCCGCCAGACTACCTTCAAGAGGGACTAAGCCGCATCCGCCAATTGATCGTTTCTCTAGCCTAACTTGGCCGCCGAGTCATCGGCGCACCACGCAATCGCACCTTTTCGGCTTTCTTTTGCCTCGCACTTCAGCGAGGCCTTGCGGTTCAACTGGTAAACAGTTCCCCCAACCATAGCCAGTTCGCTTCGGAGCCTCGTCACCTCCCTCGGGTAGCAAGGGTTGCCCACTTTTTCTGTGGTATAATGGCGTTGGGCAAAGGAACTAATCACATATAGGGAGGACCTCATGACTTGGCCAGAGAGGGAAATGATAGAAGAAGGGGTGCTCAGCATGTTGCGGGTCAACATGGGGCTGAAGGAGGGAGAGCGGCTGCTGGTGGTTACCGACCCTCCCACCCTGGCCCAATGGCAAGAGGCAGACCCCTCGGAGTTGATGGAGCAACTGGAGCGCTCCATGTTGGCTAAGATGGTGGCGGAGATAGCCAAAGAGGCCTTCCCCCACTCCCCGGTGGGATTTTACCCCTTCCCCTCGGTGGGGATGCACGGGGCGGAGCCAGGGGAAGCGGTGGCGGAGAAGATGCGTCAGGCCGAGGTGATCATCGCCATCACCAACTACTCCCTCTCCCATACCGATGCCCGAGCAGGAGCCACCAAGGCCGGGGCGCGCATCGCCAGCATGCCCAGTTTCCTGGCCCGGATGTTCTACCCCGGTGGGCCCATGGCCGTGGACTACCACCAGGTGGCGGCCGATACGGAGAGGCTGGCCGCATTGGTCACCGCGGCCCAGGGCGCCCTAGTCCGCACCCCGGCCGGCACCGGTATCCGCTTCAGCCTGGCTGGCCGAAAAGGGGATGTCGATACCGGCCTCTGCACCGCCAAGGGGGCCTGGAGCAACCTCCCCGCCGGAGAGGCCTACACCGCCCCCTTAGAGGGGACGGCGGAAGGGGTCATCGTCGTTCAGGTGGGCTGGCATCCCAGCCTGACCGAGGATATGACTCTACATTTCCACGAGGGACTTGTGACGCGAATCGAGGGCGGAGGGAAGGTGGGGGAGGAGTTGAAAGGGTTGCTCAAACTGGAGAGCGAGGAGGAGACATACAAGGCCCGCCGCAACCTGGCCGAGTTGGGCATAGGCACCAACCCCAACGCCAAGCAGCCCGATAACGTTTTGGAGGCGGAGAAGATAAAGGGCACGGTGCATCTGGCCATCGGCGACAACTCTCACATGGGGGGCACGGTTACCGCCGACCTCCATCAGGATTTCGTCATCCCCCAGCCCGATCTGCTCCTGGATGATAAGTGGGTCATCAAGGGCGGGGTGTGGACGTAGAAGTCTTGCCGTGAGCACATCCCCCCTTTATTGAGAGTTCAAATCTGGTTGTTCACTAGTGGCTCCTATGGAGGCATGGTTGCGTAAGGAAGCGAGTTCCACCTTGCCGGAAGATGCAATTGTGTTTCGACAATCTCGTGCGGCGTTGCTGCAACCAGGAGTCATGATTTCGCTAACCGCCATCATTTTCATGTTTTTCATTGCACTCATGGTAGATGACCGGTTTGCCAATGGTACTACGCCGTCAGCCTGGCCTTTGGCTTGGGCTGGATGGATCTTCTGGTCCGCAGCATTCGCGGCTGGCTCAGTTTCTGTGTACAACCAATTCCCTGATATAGGCATCATGGACAATGGGCTGCTGGTAAGTTTCTGGTGCATCCGTCGTTCATGGGTTTTCGTGCCCTGGCGTGCGCTGGTT
>CAYUAM010000284.1:0-2642 GCA_964442805.1 uncultured Anaerolineales bacterium
GGAGTTATAGAAAATTTTCAAAAATTGACGAAACCTTCGGATTCCACAGGTAAAGGAGGAAGAAGGAAACTTACAAAAAAGAAACGTACAAGAAAATCCAGGAAATCAAGGCGACGACGTTAAGTATATTTATAATTTTATATTTACTTTTTTTAGAAGTAAATATATATGGAAAAGCACGGCATATTTTTTTATATTTTCATAGCAGTAATACTTTTGTTATGTTTAAGAATATATTATGATTCAGACGCATTCAATTTAAAATGTATAATTGCTTCAAAAGATGGTAACACATATTGTCCGGATTCCAGATCAGACATTAGTTCTTCTATTGCTTTCTTGTCAACATCTATAGATATTCTCTTCACTTCCTACCTCCTAGTAGGGTTTAGTGACGCGAACGGGATGGAATTTCTGTGGACGTTTTGCAGACGAAAGCTGGTCTATTTGCCCTATCTGTGTCCTACCCCTTCGGCAGCTCTCCTGTGTACTGGTACCTCGCCAGGCCTCGAGGAGGAGCCACCTTGATGCACACGATCTGCTTGGCCACCCTTCCAGCCTTCCACCTATCACCCTGCCACAGAAGAGGCTATATCCACCCCCGATCTTCACAAGCCGCTTTCGCTTCACTGTACCGCTCTGCATCTCCGTAGGTTCCTAATTGATCGAACGCCTGGGAAAGTACGCGGCCGTGCGCCTCATAGTATCGAATCATTCCCAGGAACCAGTTCAGGGTTTTGCTTCCTTCAAGATAGGCCCTGAGACAGCTATAGGCGGCTCTCTTCTGAGTCTGTTCTAGAGGTCTAACCTTGACCATGATGGATCTCCTCCCCCCCTCACCCTGCCGCAGAAGATTCAGCCTTCACCTTCGTACCGAGATCCAACAAGGTGTATTGTGATGAGGATGAGGAATAGGCGCGTACGTTTGTATCCATTATAGCATAGAGCGCCTCGCGATGGAAGACCCTATGACAAGGGCTAAAGGCTTTAGATGTGCAAAATAGTCCTTTTGGGCCATTGACTGGGGCAATTGCCCGTGCTATCTTTAACATTGAGTATAGATTATTCCAGAATATTCGGGGGAAGAGCGTGGCTAAGCGCATCCTTATCGTGGATGAGGAGGAGAGGCTCCTCTATTTCCTGCAGGTTAGCCTGGAGAGCCAAGGGAAAGGATACCAGGTGATGACCGCAAGGTCAGGGGGCGAGGCCCTTTGCGCCCTGAAGGGAGGGCCATATCATCTCCTCATAACCGCCGCACGGATGGCCGATATGGAAGGGCCAGAGTTGATCCGGGAGGCCAAGGAGAGGTATCCGGCCATCCCCGCCATCTTGATGGTGGACGGAGACTCTGCCGAATGGCAGCACCGAGCCCAACAACTCCCCCTCTACGCCTATTTCACTAAACCTTTCTCCGTCACCAACCTCCTAGAGACGGCGGAGAGGGCCCTGGGGGATTCGGGAGCGAGCGAGGAAGAGATCAAGTCGTTCTCCGAGGAGCGGAGGGAGGCGGGCGTTTCATCCCTCCTGAAGAGGCTGGCCGGCCGGAAGGAAAGGACATCACCTCCGGAGGTTGCCCCAGCCGTGGCCGCCCCTACCGTCGAGGAAGAGAAGCCCATCTCCTGGGAAGAGGTCGAGCCCCAGGAGTCCTTGACCACAGAGGAGGTGGTCACCCCTCTGGAAGAGGTTCCGCTCGCGGAGGAGGCTCCCCTGGTGGAGGAGGCGTACCTGGAGGAGATGGCCTCGGAGGAAGGTTCGGCGGTAGAGGTTCCGAGCCTGGTGGAAGCAGCGGTGGGAGAGGAAGCCCCGGTCCAGGAGGAGGCCATCCTTCCTGGTCGCGCCAAGCCCATCCCCGTCATTAGCCCGGAGCGTTTTGAGGCCATTTCCCGAATACTCTCCGATTTGCGCTTCGAGGTGGCCGCGCAGTGCGTTATATTGGCCGATATCTTCGGGGAGGTGATCAACGAGGCGGGGGTAACCGCGGACCTGGATGTAGCCACCTTGGTCTCCCTTCTGGCCGGCGGTTACGCCACCACCTTGGAGATGGCCCGCCAATTGGGGGAGGAGGAGGCCCTAAACCTCCATTACCATGAGGGGAGAAGTTACGACATCTACTCCTGCAACGTGGGCCACTCTTTCCTCTTAGTGATCTTGTTCGATAGGGGGGCTTCTCCCAGCAAGATAGGGATGGTTTGGCTCTACGCTAAGCGGGCCATCGAGGAGTTATCGCGCCTCTTGGCCCGGGCGGAGGAGATGGGGTCCCAGGAGGCCTTTGAAGATGGTTTCCGGGCCTCCTTGAGGAGCGGGTTGGACGACCTCTTTGGAGGGGGAGAGGGCGCCGCTTCTCCGATGACTGACCATGCCCCCATCGATCTCTCCGAGGCTCAGGAGATGGTGAGCGATGACATTTCTGAAGGGGGTGTGGTCCCTCCTTTGGCGAGGGATGATGCTCCTATTGACCTATCCGAGGCCCAGGCCCGGGGGCTAGTGAACGACGAATTCTTCCGCCTTTGGGGCGAGGAATCTGGGAAGGAGGAAGGGGATGCCATTAGAAGGGAACCTTAAGGATCTCAGCCTGGCTACTCTCATCCAATTGAATTGTGGCGAGCAGAGCACGGCTAAACTGGTCTTGGAGCGCGATGGCC
>CAYUAM010000285.1:0-2641 GCA_964442805.1 uncultured Anaerolineales bacterium
CTCAGGCGACGAGCCGGGAGGCCAGTCATCTTATACACCGCCTCTTCCAGGGAGAGAAGCCTCTCCTCCCTCACATAATGTCCCAGGATGCGAGGGTAGGTGCCGTAGTTGCGGGGATGAGGTCGCCCCTCGGCCAAAGGGCCAGCGGTAGTGAGCCCTAGCCCATCGGTACCTATCATCACCAAGGGGTGGCTCAACCCCCTTCGCACGTTCTCCTCCTTCTGCGAGAAGATTATCACATCGGCTTCGCCTTCGGACTCCGCTACTAAATCTAGTACCCAGTCCATGGCCGATTTGCCGGCCTCTTGAGCCAATCGGCTGATATATTTACCGGCGTATTCGGAGTGCAACGGACAGGCGGAGATGAGGATCTCCTCCCATCCGCTCTGGCTGGATAGCCCCTGCTGGCTCATCCCCTGGCTGATGCGTTCCCGTATGTTCGTGTCCCTTATGCGGGCCTTGGTCTCGGAGATACCCCCTACTAGCACCCAGGGCGGCAGGAGGGCGGTGATGCCGGTGCTTCCCGCCGTGTAGGGATAGAGATCTGCCCCCACGTCCAGCCCCTGGACATCTGCCTGCTCCAACAGGGCCAACGCTTCCTCGAACCTGTCCCAGTTCTTGCCTCCAGAGGCCTTGAGGTGGCTTATCTGTACCGGTACGGGAGCCCTCTTAGCGATGGTGAGCGCTTCCTCCACGGCAGTTAGAAGGGTCTCCCCCTCGCCCCGAATGTGGCTGAAATAGAAGCCTCCCCGTCTTCCCACCAGCCGCGCCAACTGGACCAACTCCTCCGTCTCAGCATAGACGCCCGGCGGATAGATTAAGCCGGTGGAGAGGCCGATGGCCCCCTCTTCCAGGCATTGGGATAATGACCCTTCCATCTCGGCCATCTGCTCGGCGCTGGGCTTCTGGTCCGACATCCCCATCACCGCCGTGCGGATGGTCCCATGTCCCACCAGAGGGAGCACATTAATGCCTAAACCATCCCCCCTAAGCCTCTCTAAGAAATCGGCGAAGGACCACCAATCCCATGATAACTTGCCCGGAAAGAACCCTACACTGCGGATCAATTCCTCCTTATAACTCTGAACCAGCGGTGCAGGGGTGACGCCACATTGGCCGATCACCTCGGTGGTAACACCCTGGCGTACCTTGCTCTCGGAATGCGGGTCTGTAGGCAAGGTGAAATCGGAATGGGAGTGCATATCTATGAAGCCGGGGGCGGCTATTAGGCCGGAGCCGTCGATCTCCAAAGCCGCAGCCTGTCCCTTCAGGTCGCCTAAGACCTCGATCTCGTCCTTGCTGATGCCGATATCTGCCCCGAAGGGCGGCGACCCAGTCCCGTCCAAGATAGATGCGTTGCGGATTATGATATCCAACATGCATTGCTCCCTCTATTTCGCAGAAGTATAGCCCCCGTGCCCTCATCTAACATCTGCCTGGTGAACCGCTTATCGGTTGGCAAGGTGCCACTGGTGAAGCGAGTGGAGCCGTAGGGATAGTACCGCAACTCCGACTCCCTCACGTGCGATTCATTGCTGGTTATGGCCGTGCTCCCCAGGTGGTCTCCGTGTATGCAGTATAGCGCACCCCGCTCCCTCATGGCAATCCGCTGGCTGCCCGCATAGTAGTCTTAATACCTCCTTGCCAGTCCCGCCGGGGTTCTAGGATGGGCTCATAGCCGCCGAGGTTAGATATCTGACTGCGCTCTCGGCCAGGATAGCCGCCCCCAGGGGCAGCGCCTCCTCGTCGATATCGAAATGGGGGTTATGGGCCAGCCTCATCTCTCCCTTCCTCACCCCTAAGCCAAACATGGCCCCCGGAGCCTGGCGGGCCAGGATGGCGAAATCTTCCGCGCCCATCTCGGGCTGCATGGGCAAGACGCATCTCTTCCCCAATAGGTTGATGCCCACCTGCCGAATGAGCCTGCTCACCTTTGCGTCGTTTACTAGAGCCGGGCAACCCCGCTCTATGATGAGGCTGTACTCGCCCCCCAGGGCCTTGGACACTTCAAGGGCCCTGGTCAACTCGGTATGGAGTTTCTCCCGAACGTCCTCTTCGAAACTCCTGATGGTACCCTCCAAATTCACCTCAGAGGGGATAACGTTATGCGCCGTCCCCCCTCGGATGAGGCCTATGGAGATCACCGCCGGTTTCATGGGGTCTATATGACGAGAAACGATCCCATGAATGGCAGAGATCACCTGCCCGGAGATGAAGATGGGGTCCAATCCCCAATGAGGGTAGGCCCCGTGGCCACCTTTGCCCCGGATGGTGGCCTTGAAGGTATCAACGGCGGCGGCCACGGCTCCTGGACTCACCTTGATAAGGCCGGTATCCGTCTCCGCATCCACGTGCAAGGCGATGACGGCCTCCACGCCCTCCATGGCCCCTTCCTCCACCAGCCGCACCGCCCCACTCTTCCCCTCCTCATCAGGCCCCTCCTCCGATGGCTGAAATAGAAACCTAACCTGCCCAGGCAATTCCTCCTTTGAAAGCAGCATGGCCACCCCCAATAACATGGCTACATGAGCATCATGGCCACAGGCATGCATAACCCCTGCTACCTCAGACCTGTAATCCACATCGTTTAACTCCTCTATGGGCAAGGCATCCATGTCCGCCCGTAACCCTATGGTCGGAG
>CAYUAM010000286.1:0-2626 GCA_964442805.1 uncultured Anaerolineales bacterium
AAACCGCGCCCATCCCCCCTGCGCCGATGACCTCCAATATCTCATACTTTCCCAGCCTCTCTCCGATCACCGAGATCTACCCCCACCCCTGGCCATAACGACAGACCAGGTTCCTTCCCGCCGCTTTGGCCTGGTAAAGGGCCTGATCCGCCTTCTCTATCAGTTCCTTCGCCCCCTCAGCATCCCGGGGAAAGGTGGCTATCCCCAGGCTGATGGTGAGGGAGAACTCCTCTCCGCCATAGGCGAAGGAGCGCAACTCCACCAAACAGCGCAACCTCTCCGCCAAGACATAGGCCCCCTCCCCATCGGTCTGGGGCGCCAGGAGTATGAACTCCTCCCCCCCGAACCTGGCCAAGGTGTCTTCCCGGCGGATGCTCCGCTTCAAGGCCGCCGCCATCTCTCTTAGCACCGCGTCGCCAGTGGGATGGCCATATAGGTCGTTGATGGCCTTGAAGCCATCGATATCTACCATGATCAAGGAGGCGAAGAGGCCATGACGTCGAGAGCGGCTCAGTTCATCCTCCAATAGTTCCATGAAATATTGGCGATTGTGAAGGTCGGTTAGGCCATCGCGGGTGGCTCGTCTATACAACTCCTCATCCCGCTCCGCCTCCATGCGGTCGAGATAGCGAAATTTAAGGGTCGTCTCTCCCACACGGATCAAATCCCCATCTTGGAGGTATTTGTCCTTCACCTGCACGTGGTTCACGAAGATGCCGTTGGTGCTATCCAGGTCGACGATTTGGGGACCCTTCTCGGACAGGATGATCTTGCAGTGATGACGGGAGACCTTGCCCTCTCGAATGCGAAGGTCGACGCCCGCCTGCCGCCCTATCACCGTCTCCATCTTGGTGAGGAGGTATCTCTCCCCTAACCCGGCGCCAGTGATGGGGATCAAATAGGCATCCTTGGCCGCCAATATGGGTTTGAGGATATCCGTCCGCCTGACCATGATGGTCTTGGACTCATCGGAATCGCCTTTTTTCGAGGCGCTATCCCCTGAAGGCCCTCTTTCGCTCATCTCGCGCCCCCCTTTCTTAAGACCACCCCATTTTTGCTACTTCTTGCGAATGAGATGGATATGGTCTCGATTTAGGAGCACTACCTCGGCGGTGAAGGGAGGAAGGTTTTCATGGTAGGAGACTTGGGCCCTGGTGACGGCCATGAAGGGCTCCGGGGAGGCCATCATGGCCCACTCCGCCTCCTCCCCCTCCCGCACGAAGACATCCCCCTCGATGACAGCGCAATCGAGATGGATCACCGCTGGGACAGGGTATTTGGGGATGAAGCGGGGGTGGGCCGAACGGTCGCGCTTCCCTTCGGGGATATCATGGTGAGGCACAGCCATGGTTATCTCCTCCAAGCGCACTAATACCCTTCCCAACTCTTCCCGCGCAACCTCTCCTCCGGGCTCTCGGTGGAGGATGACCGCCTCCTCCATGGCCAGGAAGGGGTGAAAGGCGTTCTCTAGGACGTCTTTGAGCCGTTCATGGCGGGTCGCCACCGAGCCTAAAATGACATATTCGGCGGTGTGGATCTCCACCCTTATGAGCCTCTCTTCCTCCTCCCCTTCGCTAACTTTCTCTCCCTCCAAGGCCTTTAGACGCTCCATCAGGCCGCTCTTCCGCGATTTGAACATCTGCACCTCCTATTTAGGCCACTAATAGTTCTCGGATCTTGCTCCGCAACCCCTCAAAGGAAAGAGACTTGGAGAGCCAGAGGTCTACCATAGGTAGAGGCTGTTCATCTCGTTGGCCCAAGGCCATGACCCGTACTTTACCTTGGGCCCTCCCCTTTCGCGCACGTTCACAGAAGGCTCGGATCTCGAAATCCGGCAGGCCAGCAGCGACGACGATGAGGTCCGGCTTGAAGGAGGCCAATTGGAAGCCGGCCTCGAAGGCATCGCTGGCCCAGGCCATCTCATACTCCTCCTTCAAAGCCTCCACCATCGCTTCCGGCTCCTGGTCTACCACTAATATCTTCCTGGCCCGCCCGAACCTCGAGGGGGCAACGCTGGCAGGGTGACGCGACCCTTCTAGATATTCCTGGAGCATCTCCGGACTGTAGCGGCGATGGCCTCCCGGGGTGCGGAAGGGCAAGAGCCCCCCCCCTCTTCTCTATCTTATTTAGGGTGAAAAGGCTGACACGGAGATATTGGGCCGCCTCCCTAGCGGTCAGTAAAGAGGAAGCCATGTTCACCCTCCCTTCGAAACGATATGAAACAAGATAAAACCGATATATTTAGTGTAGACCGCTATCGCCCCCCTGACAATAGGAATTTGGTAATGGAGGCTCCGATGGCCAAACATGAAAGCCAAACATCAGCCTCTGAGGCCGCTGACCAGAATTAGCCACGCTAACTTTGCTTACCTACGCCTGAACCTTGACAGTTGCCCCCTTTTGGGATAGTATAGATATTTGTCAGCGCCATGGAGAAAGGAGGCCAGGCAAGGTGGAAAACAAAGTGAGGGCAGCCATAGTCGGGATAGGAAATTGCGCCTCTGCCTTAGTGCAAGGGGTCCATTACTATCGAGAAGCCAAAGACGACGATTTCGTCCCTGGCCTCATGCATGTCAACCTGGGAGGCTATCACATCAGGGATATCGAGTTCAGCGCAGCCTTCGAT
>CAYUAM010000287.1:0-2599 GCA_964442805.1 uncultured Anaerolineales bacterium
CTCTACAGTCCCCATCAATAAAAAGGAGGTCTCAAGATGGGGGAGAAGATGGGGCCGGTGTGCCAGAGTTGCGGGATGCCCATGGCCAAGGAGGGAGATTTCGGCACGGAGGCCGATGGCAGCAAGAGTGGGGATTATTGCGTCTATTGTTACCAGGGGGGCAAATTCACCAACCCCGACATGACCCTGGAGGAGATGACCAACCTGTCAGCGAGCATCTGGGCCAGGCAGAGCGGCATGCCGGAGGAACAGGCCAGAGAACAACTCAGGCCCATGCAATCTCAACTCAAGCGCTGGCGGAAAGGGTAGAACTATAGCCCCGTGCTCTCATCCAGCATCTGGCCCGTGAACCTGTAAGCCGTGGGCGTGGCTCCCCAGATGCTCGCAATAAATCCAGTATAGCGCACCCCCCTCCTCATGGCAATGCGCGGCCTACCTATGCAGGGAGGCCCCAAGGGCCTCCCCTACATTATGGGAAAAGAGCAGGTCGGGTTTCCATACCCGACCTCGTTAGTACAGGTATAGAAACCTGCCCTACTTACTATACTCATGGGGGCAATACAAGTCGGACCCAGTAAGTCTAATAGGATTTGAAAGCCCAACGTGCGAGAGGATACCCGACCGCAAACGCGGTGACGGCCAATACGGTACCAAAGACCACGGAGCGAGTGGACAAGGGCTCATAGGCTACAACACCCACAAAGCTTACCATCGCACCCCATGCGGATAGACCAACTGCCAGGCGATGGGAATTGAGACGAGAGCGCCGCTCCAGAGACCTAAGGATTCTGACATCCAATATCAGTAGGAGAACCAGCAACATAGCAACCAGTATCATCCTACCTCCCTCACCCGGTCTACTTGTTATCAGCGTTAGGGCAGGTATGGAAACCTGCCCTACTTACTTAAACTAGGACTGCGAACCCTTAGCGAAGATCAGATATCCTCCCGAGAGGAAGAGAGCTAGACCAACCGTGAGGGTAAGGCATACAGCCGCCGCGTCAGCGTTCGATGTTATCGGAGTGAACACGTTCCCCAGAAAGAGTACGATAAGACCGAGGGTTGACAGGATGGCTCCCAAGGCCTTTCTTTTGCCTTCACGAGACACGGTGAAATAGCGGATGAGGAAAACTATCAATACCCCAACCCAGAAGACATAGTATGGCACTGACAATGGCGCCTTTGTCACGAACTCACTTCCTCAGATCGTTGCGATGTATAGTTCGGTGGCGTCAGATGTTACCATCTGACGCTTGCAGCCATGTCCTTCAGGAAAAAACTCCTGACGACACTGAAATCCACGGCACCACCATCCAAGCCTCATTACCTTCTTAGGCTCTCCACTCCACCCCCGGGAGGGGAGGCTGCTCGCGGGGGATTTTCCTCCCCCTCCTCCGGCGAGCCGAGGCCGGCCTGGTCTTGAAGAACTCGGGCAGGGCCTTGTAACTGAGCCAGGCCGCTATCTGCTCCAGATGGGCCCGGTGTTGGACGAAATCGAGTTCGTCGGCGGGGACGATCAATATGGGGCAGAGGTCGAAACCATCGAGCCACTCCTCGTAGAGCCGGTTCAGTTGCTCCAAATACTCCTCTGAGACTTTCCGCTCATAGTCCCGCCCCCTCCGGGCTACCCGCTTCTGCAAGGTGGGGAGGGAAGCCCGCAGGTAAATTATCAGTTCCGGCGGGGGGACCAGTTCCTTCATCAACTGGTAAAGTTCCCCATAGGTACGCCAGTCCTTCTCCTGCATGTGGCCCTGCAAGTAGAGGTTGCGGGCGAAGACTTCTGCGTCCTCGTAGATGGCGCGGTCCTGTATCACCGGCTCTGGCTCCTTCAGGATGCGCAGGCAGTCGTATAGCCGCCGGGAGAGGAAGAAGATCTGGGAATGGAAACTCCACCGCTCCATATCCTGGTAGAAGTCGGCCAGGTAGGGGTTATCGGCCACGGCCTCATAGTAAGGCTTCCAGCCCAGTTTCTCGGCCAGGAGCCCGGTGAGGGTGGACTTGCCCACCCCCATATTGCCGGCCACAGCGATGAACCTGCTCACCCCACCTCCAAGAGCGGGGGCTGATAGATGCCCTCCAAGGCGGCACGAATCCGGCCTATGACGTAGTCCAGGTCGTTCTTGTGGCGCACGTAATTGACTTCATTGGTGTCGAGGGGCAGGACGGGCACGGCCTGATAGGAGGTGAAGAATTCGTCGTAGGCCCGGTTGACGGCATCGATGTAGTCTCGATCCATGTCCCGCTCATAGGTTCGGTCCCGGAAGGCTATCCGCTCCAAGAGCGCCTCGGTCCTGGCCCGCAGGAAGACGATGAGGTCGGGCAGGGCTACTTTCTCCGCCAGGGCGGCGTGAAGGCTCTCATAGACCGCCAACTCATCCCCCTTCAGGTTTAAGTGGGCGAAGAGGCGGTCCTTGGCGAAGGCGTAGTCGCTGATGAGGGGGGAGTGGCACAAGGCTTCCCGCACCACCTCCTGCTGGCGGTAGCGGCTGAGGAGGAAGAAGATCTGGGTCTGGAAGGCATACATCTCCCTGTCGGCGTAGAACTGTTCTAAAAAGGGGTTCTCCTTGAAGACCTTCAGGAGGAGTTGGGTCCCAAAATC
>CAYUAM010000288.1:0-2585 GCA_964442805.1 uncultured Anaerolineales bacterium
AGGGCAGCGTGAAAAAGGACGGGGGATGCCCCGTCCGCTAGGAAGCGTTAATGCGCCCGGCGGGACTCGAACCCACAGCCTGCTGATTCGAAGTCAGACGCTCTGTCCAATTGAGCTACGGGCGCACTATCTCGTACTACTTTTCCCGGCCTCGAACCGTGTTTCTGCTTCTTAGTATACCCTGTCCCCTCATCGTCGTCAAGCCCCTCAGTGTTTCACCATCCTATTCCCTCGCGTCGCCTCCCATTTGACGCCGCCTTGGGAAGAAGTTATACTGGAAACCGGAGGCTCGATGAGATGTTAGTGACCAACGCCACCCTAGCCACCTTCGGCGCTAAAAATGAACTTATCCCTGATGGTGCCCTCCTGATCCAGGGTGATACTATCGCCGACCTGGGCCCCACCGGTGAATTAACCTCCAAATACCCCCAAGAGGAGACCCTCGATGCCGGGGGGAAACTGCTCATGCCGGGCCTGATCTGTGCCCATACCCATTTCTACGGGGCCTTCGCGCGGGGGATACCCCTGCGGGGGGAGCCCCCCTCCAATTTCCCTGAAATCCTGGAGCGGCTCTGGTGGCGGTTGGATAAGGCCCTGCGGCCGGAGGACATACGGGCCAGCGCCCTGGTCTGCCTCATCGACGCCATCCGCCACGGCACTACCGCCCTCATCGACCACCACGCCAGCCCCCGGTTCATCTCCGGCTCCCTGGATATCATCGCCTCCGCCGTCCAGGAGGCCGGCCTGCGCGCCTGCCTCTGCTACGAGGTCTCAGACCGCGATGGCCCCGAGAAGGCCCAGGAGGGGATGGAGGAGAACGTCCGCTTCATAGAGAGGGTTAAGGGAGGAGAGACGGGCCCTCTCCTGGCTGCCACCTTCGGCCTCCACGCCTCCCTCACTCTCTCCGATGAGGCCCTCAAGGCCGCGGTGGAGGGGGCGGAACCACTGGGGGTCGGCTTTCACCTCCATGTGGCCGAGGACCTGGCCGATGTGCGGGACAGCCTCAAGAGATCGGGCTTGCGGGTGGTGGAGAGGCTGGAAAAGAGGGCCGTCTTGGGGGAGAGGACCATCGCCGCCCACTGCGTCCACATAGACGCCTTCGAGATGGACGCCCTCCGCCAGACTCGAACCAAGGTAGTCCATAACCCTCGCTCCAACATGAATAACGCCGTGGGGGCGGCCGATGTCCCGGCCATGCTGCGCCGCCATATCACGGTGGGCCTGGGCAACGACGGCTTCTCCAACGACATGTTCGCGGAGATGAAAGCGGCCTATCTCCTCCACAAGCACGTCAGCGGCGACCCTCAGGCCATGCCCGCCGACCAGGTGGTCGAGATGGCGTTTCAAAATAACGCCACCATCGCCGGCCTCTTCTTCCCTCGTCCCCTGGGGGAACTCTCCGTAGGAGCCTATGCCGACCTCATCCTCTTGGATTATAGTCCTCCCACGCCCTTATATGCGGGGAACCTCCCCTGGCACATCATCTTCGGCATCCACGGAGGGATGGTGGACACCACTATAGTGGGGGGGCGCCTCCTCATGCGAGAGGGGAGGCTCCTCACCCTGGACGAAGAGGAGGTCTTAGCCCAAGCCAGAGGCTTGGCGGAAAAACTTTGGGAGAGGTTCTGATGACTGCTTTATGGAATCGCGTCAGCGGGCCCATCAAGGTGGGCCTAATAGTGGGCATCCTGGCCGCCCTTCTAGCCCTTTTCGGCTGGTTCAGGGAGGGCTTCCCCGACCCCCTCGCCCTCCTCATCGTCTTAGTAGTCGGCGCTGGCACCTGGGGGGTGGTGGCCTGGGCCATCGCCGAGGCCGTCCGCGGGGTGGAGGAGGACAAGAGTCCCTGATGGCCAGAAAGGCCTGTCCTCTCTGCCATGGGGTGGGGAAGATCCCTCCTGAGGAGGAAGAGGAGACCTGTCCCTTGTGCCGGGGGAGCGGGCGGTTCACCATAGGCTGTGGCTCCTGTCACCATTTCGTCTTCTCCCCCCTCTCCCAAAAGATGAGCAAGGGCAAGGCCGGCTATTGCACTATCTCTCTGCGCCGCCTCATCCCCGGCTGGCCCAAGAAAAAGGGGGATTGGGAGAAGATGGGCCAGGCCGTGGTGAGGGTGGATCATCGCTGTGAGCGCTATTGGGAGACGGAGAGGGAAGACCTCACTTTCGGCTCCTGGTGGAGGAAAGAATGGCCAACCTTGAAGTAGAGATCGCGGGCCTGAGATTTAAGAACCCCATCCTGGCGGCGGCGGGGCCTCCCACCTGGAATGGCCAGGCCATGGTGGCCTGTGCCCAGGGAGGGGCGGGGGGCATCGTGGCCAAGACCATCTCCACCACCGCGGCTAAGGTCCCCCAGCCCTGCATGGCCCAATTCGGCAAGGCCTCCATGTTGAACACCGAACTCTGGTCGGAACTATCCCCGGAACAATTCATCGAGAAGGAGTACCCCCAGGCCAAGGAGACGGGGCTCCCCCTCATAATCAGCCTGGGCTACACGGCCAAAGAGATCGCCCAGTTGGCCCCCCAGGTGGCCCCCTTCGCCGATGGCCTGGAACTCAGCACCCACTACATCGGCGAGGACCCCAGGCCCAT
>CAYUAM010000289.1:0-2567 GCA_964442805.1 uncultured Anaerolineales bacterium
GAGGAGAAATAAGACCAGGGTATAGTTTCGAGCCCTGCCCCCCCAGATTATGGCTTGGGGGTCCACCGCCAGGAGGGTGGCGGCTAAGAGCCCTTCCCGAGGGGAGAGGAGCCTCCTCCCCACCCCATAGAGCAAAGGAATAGCCCCTACCCCTATGATCACGCTAGGGAGCCTGGCCACCAGTTCGCTAAAACCGAAGAGGCGGACGAAGAGGGCGTCCAAATAAGTGAAGAGCAACCCATGATTGTAAAAGGAGCCGGTGGGGAAGAGAGGTAGACCCAGTTCGATGGTCCTCTTAGCCATCCAAAAGGTGACGTACTCATCGATGTAGGGGTTGGTGGAGCGGGCGTAGGAGAGGCGCAGGTACCCTCCCAGGGCCATGAGGGCCAGTAGGGCGACCACGGTTAAGGGAGGCCAAAGGCTGGCCTCTCCCGCACACTTCGTCTCTTCATTCTCCCTTGGTGGTTGCACTTATAGCCTCCAAGCGATGAGGGCGCAGATGGCTTCCACCAAGGTGCGCATTAAGCGGCTGGAGAGGGCCACGATGGCGGCCACTGGCCCGGGAAGGTGGAAGGCGAGGAGGAAAGCCAGGCTTCCCTCCACCACCCCTAAACCGGCGGGGGCGAAGAGGGCCAAGAAGCCTACCACGAAGGAGATGGCGAATATGCCGATGACCACGGGCAGTTGAGAAAGGGAAATGGGGGTCAATCCGCGAATTAAGAGGAAATAGGCTGTGCCGTTAACCGTCCAGAATAGCCCCCAGAGGAGAAGTTGCATGGCCATATGGCCATAACTCCATCTCAACTCCATCGGCTCCTGGCGGGTTAAGCGCAGGGCGAAGTTGAAGCCTCGGCTGACCAGGGCGGGGTGAGAGAGCAATAATCCCAGGGGTATTAGTAGGAAAAGGAAGCGGAGGTGGCTTACCCCTTGAAGATCGCCCCAGAAGGGCAAACTGAGGAGGAAGATGAAGACTCCTGATAGGACCTGCCAGACCATCTGCAAGGTCACGCTCACCCCCAGGAGCAATTTAGGCACCCCCTCCTGACTCCCTAGATAGACTGCCCCGAGCAACATCCACACCTTCCCAGGTAGATAGCGGCCCAGTTGGGATAGGAAGATGATGCGGAAACTCTTGCGGTAACTCAAGGAGGCGCCCAATCCGGACACGATGAGCCTCCATAGATGGACGTAGAGGAGGCCATCGGCCAGGAGGAGGGAGAGGGCGGCCCCTAGGGACCAATAATCGGGGCTCCACTGGTAGGTGGAGATCTGGTGCCAATTGATATAGAGGGTGCGCAGGAGGAATAAAAAGATGAGCCCTATGACCAAGACCTGCGTGGCCCGCACCAGGTAACCCTTTCTCCTCCCTATGGTCGCTATCATCTCTCCTCTCTCCAAAGGGCCTAACCCTTTCGCAAGACCAGGGCCAGGTAATGAGCGTCACCCTCTCGAGCCCTATCTCTTCGGTGGAGCCACTTGAAGATAGGCGCTTGAAGCCACCCCAGGAGGCCGTTCCTGAGTAGTAGAGGCAGGCGAAACCACTGGGCGGTGAAACGGCGGGTATTTTTGTCTTCAAAATAGAACTTACGCTCCACCATTAGGCCGGAGGGCTCGATTATCCGGCGATGGAGCGCTTCCTCGTCATAGGTCCGGCAGAACATCCACTCCCAGCGCCCTTCCCGGTATTCTTCTCCGATGCCGAAGGACAGAAACAGCCTTCCCCCCGGCCTCAATATCCGGTTTGCCTCTCGCATGAACTCTATATCCCCATCGCCAGGGAAATGTTCTACCGCCGAGATATTGAGGATGAGGTCGAAGAGATCGTTGGCGAAAGCGGTGGTCGTGGCGTCCTGCATGGTTATATGGACCTGACCGTCGAGCAAACCTTCCAGCCCCAAATATCGAGCGTATTTCCTTTGCACGCTGACTTTGGGATGTGTATCTATCACGTGGAGTTCGCAGCCCCGAGAGGCTGAGACCCAGGGGAAGAAGGAGGTGTAGGCCCCCACGTCTAAGACCCTGGTCCCTTGGGAGAGGTCGAAATAACTCAACACCAAGGGAAACTCCCAACAGCGATAGAAATTCACCCCTTGCAAAAGGTGTATCACCCCCCGGGGTAGGTCCAGATTCTTTAGGGCTCGGAGGCCCAGATCCCTTTTGAAACGGCATAGTTCATCTAGTAAAGCATAGTGCATGACTTCCTCATCCTTATACTGTTGCGCATCTGGGAGGCTTTGACGGCCAATAGAGCCAGGCCATGACCCGGATGCTGGGTGGATATATCTTTGAGTCTCACCAATAATGAGGTGGAGAGCAAGGATAGGGCTAGGGGTTTCACCCCTTAGCCTCCTGGAAGAAGGTTATCCGGTTTAAGATCGATTTGGCGCCCTTGAGGACCCGCCTGACGTCCTGCCAACTCCTCATCCTCAGCCCCGTCTTGAGGATGAAACTGGGGCGGAAGTAAAATTCCCGGTAGGCTCGCACCCGGGCCTCTTCCACCTCCTCTCGGCTCAACTCCTCGGTCTCGATGAGGGAGTTCTTGGAGGCGAAATCGGCCCAGGAATTAT
>CAYUAM010000290.1:0-2561 GCA_964442805.1 uncultured Anaerolineales bacterium
GAGTTAACCATTGAGGCTGCGGTGACCGGGGATCGAAAGACCGCTCTACAAGCCTTAGTTAACCACCCCTTGGTTCCCAGTTTCGGGGTGGCGAAGGCGCTCTTGGACACTATTCTGGAAGCCAATAGGGACTACCTCCCTCAGTTCTTTGATAATAAGTAGAAGGGAAACAGGGTAATCGCCCTGTAGATGGGGACTTCTTGGGGGTGACATGAACTATGTGTTAGGCGTAGACGGAGGAGCCTCTAAAACCTTTTGTCTAGTGGCAAGGGAAGATGGCCATATTTTAGGCTTCGGCCGTGGTGGGCCAAGCAATCATCAGGAATTCGGCCTTGAGGCAGCAATGGCCCAGATCGCCTATTCCGTGAGGGAAGCTCTTGCTCAGGCGAAGGTATCTCATGGAGAGGTTCGATTGGGCATGTTCTGCCTGGCCGGCGCTGACCTACCTGAGGATTATGCCATGCTCAGCCAAGCGGTGGAAGATCTCGGAGTGTGCCAGGAGGCCGTGGTAAAGAACGATACTATGGCCGCCCTGCGCAGTGGACTTTCCCGGCCTTGGGGCGTGGTGGTCATCTGTGGGACGGGCACGAATGCGGCCGGGCGTGCTCCCGATGGAGGCGAGATTATCCTCCCTGGCTTAGGTCCCATCTCCGGCGATTGGGGCGGAGGAGCCGAGATCAGTATGGAAATCATACGCCGTATCATGCGCGCCTGGGACGGTCGGGGTAGACCGACCATGCTTTTGCACATGGTTCTTGACTCCCTAGGCGTATCATCTCCAGAGCGCTTGCTTCAGATGCTGTATCGCAATCAAATCGAGCAGCCCCAAATCTTGGGGCTGGTGCCCCTCCTCTTTGAGGCCGCCTATGCCGGGGATGAGATAGCCTGCCAATTAGTTAAAGAAGTGGGCTCGGAGATGGGGATCAGCGCTCGGACCATAATTCGGAGGCTATCACTAGAGGATAAAGATGTGGAGGTGGTTCTGGGAGGGAGCATCTTCAAGGCTAGGGGGCCACTTCTCATTGACACCATCAAGCAGGTCATCCATGAGGTAGCGCCTCGAGCCTCCATCGTATTGCCGAAGTTCGAGCCGGTAGCGGGAGCGCTGTTTTTGGCCCTGGAGGCTATCGGGGTCGAGGTTAAAGGGAAAGTCAAAGCGAACATCAAGGCTACCTTGCCCAAGGAACTGGTCATCGAAAGGCGATAATGTGTCTCTATGAACCGTGATTCTTTCCCTGTCAAAGTCGTATGTTTTGGAGAGGCCCTGATCGATCTCATCTCCGTGGAGAAGGGCGTCTCCTTGGCCCAGGCCCGGGCCTTCGAGAAGGCACCGGGCGGTGCCCCGGCTAACGTGGCCGTGGGCTTGGCCAGGTTGGGGGTAAGGAGCGGCTTCATGGGCAAGGTGGGGGATGATGATTTCGGACATTTCTTGGCTGGGACGCTGGACGACAACGGCGTGGATACCTCGGCTTTGCTCTTCTCCCGGGAAGCACGCACCGCCTTGGCCTTCGTCTCCTTGAAGCAGGAGGGCGAGCGGGACTTCATGTTCTATCGCCACCCCAGCGCCGATATGCTCATCCGCCCCGATGAGATAAGTAAGGATTATATAAAAGCAGCCAAGGCCTTTCATTTTGGCTCCCTCAGCCTCATCGGCGAGCCCGGCCGTAGTGCGACCATGGAGGCTGTGCGCTGCGCCCAGGAGCACGGCCTCTTCATATCGTATGACCCCAACCTGCGGCTTCCCCTCTGGCCCTCTCCCGCTGATGCTCGACAAGGAATGATGCTGGGTTGGGATTTCGCCGATGTAGTCAAAATCAACGAAGAGGAGTTGGAGTTCTTGGCTGGCACCTCGGACCTGGAGCGCGGGGCAAAACGGCTCTTTCATCCAAAATTGAGACTATTGGTCATCTCCCGAGGCAAAGAGGGCTGCTACTTCGCCACCAAAGAGGAGCAAGGCCACGTCCCTGGATACCGTGTGGCCGCCGTTGACACGACGGGGGCGGGCGATGGTTTTGTAGCGGGGCTACTTTCCGGCCTACTAGAGATAGGGTTCCGCGTGGATTCAAGGGAAAGGCTCATCGATGTCCTTGGCCTGGCCAATGCCGTGGGGGCCCTCACCGTGACCAAGCGAGGGGCCATCCCTGCCTTGCCCTCAAAAGAAGAGGTGTCTAAGTTCATGCAAGGTTCGGGCTCGGACAAGTAGGGCAGGTTTCTATACCTGCCCTAAGATGTCGGGTATGGAAACCCGACCTATCGGCTTGCAATGGATATGATCCCGAATCGGGTCTTTCTCCACCGTTGATCCTCATAGGAGGTAAGATGTTGAATCGAGCCAAAGAGTTAGAAGGAGAGATGGTGAGGTTGCGCCGCGCTATCCACCGCCATCCGGAACTGGGCTTTCAAGAAGTGAAGACGGCAGCCCTGGTGGCGGAGACCTTAAAGTCCTTGGGAATCAGGGTTGAGAGGGGGGTAGGCAAGACTGGGGTAGTGGGTTATTTAGGGGAGTGGCCTCCGACCATAGGGTTACGGGCGGACATGGATGCCTTGCCCATAGAGGAGTT
>CAYUAM010000291.1:0-2534 GCA_964442805.1 uncultured Anaerolineales bacterium
CCTGCGCTATAATGATGGTCGCTATGGAGCACCTAGTGCGTGGAGCCAGGGCCTGGGGATTGGAGATAAGCCCGGAAGCGCGGGACAAATTCCAACTATACTATGAGGAACTCCTCTCCTGGAACCGCCGCCTCAACTTAACCTCCATCACCGACTACAAGGAGGTGCAGATTAAGCATTTCCTGGACTCCCTCTCCCTCCATTTGGTGCTGGAGCCTTCCCTCCTCGAAGGGGGAGAGCCCTTCATCGACGTGGGGGCCGGGGCCGGCTTCCCTGGCCTCCCCCTCAAGATCGTCCACCCCCAAATTAGGCTGACCCTCCTGGAGGCCACGGAGAAGAAAGCGCGCTTCCTGAGCCATCTCGTCGAAAGGTTGGCCCTCACCGGGGTGGAGGTTGTGGAGGGCCGGGCGGAGGAGATGGGCCAGAGGCCCGAACATCGGGAGAGGTATCGGGTAACCCTGTCCCGGGCCGTGGCCCCCTTGCCCGTGCTTTTGGAGTACGCCCTACCCCTTTGTCAAGTAGGAGGGTTGCTCATAGCCCAGAAGGGGCCCGATATAAGGGAGGAGTTGGAGGCTTCCCAGGCCGCTCTTAGCCTCTTAGGAGGGCGCTTAGGGGAGGTCAGAGAGTTAGAGTTGCCCTTCTCCATGGGCCGGCGGAACCTGGTGGTGGTGGAGAAGGTGGCTCCTACCCCAGAGAAATACCCCCGCCGTCCGGGGATGCCAGCCAAGAGGCCGCTAAATTAGCGCTTTCGGGCAGGGAGGCTGCGTTGGGTGACGACGCCTATCTACCCTTGTTTTTCCAGGATCTCTACCGCCTTTCCCACTGCAAATCTCAATCTCTCAGTGCATTCGTAGTCATGAACCCTGGCATAATATTCCTTGAGCCCCTCCGGCGTCTTTAGGTTTAACCCGGTGAGTTGCCTACAATTCAGGTAGCCAAATTTATCCTTAAAGGCCGCCACATATCCATCATCTTCCAGGCAGGCTGTGGGCTCTCCTCCGGGCTACTCCTGCCGTATTTGATGCCAATGGCCATGGCCACGCCTGAGATGGAGCCGCAAAGGAGCCCATTTAGGCTCACCCCCGCACCTATGGCCGTGCCGATCTTGGGGATCAGATCGGAATCCAAATGGAGATACTCGGCTAGGGTCAAGAGAACGCTCTCACAGCAGTTGTAGGGTCTTCCGGTAGGGAAGTTGCTGGGCCGGTCGCAGAAATATCGGACCGCTTTCCCTTGCATATGCTCCACGTTGGGTTGTCTTTCAGCCATCCTTTTCTCGTCTCTTGATCTCTGATTTTCAAGAGGGCTATATCGCCCATCAGAAGGCTACTCTTTTTCCTCTTTGCCCTCCTCCGCCGGAGTCCACGAAGTTCGAAGTCCTTCTAACTCGGCGTTGATCTGGCGGAGGACTTGCAGTAAGGCCTGGCGTCCCTCAGCGGCCAACTCTCCGCTTTTGGCTTTCTTTTTCACTTCATGTGCCTTAGCCTGCAAGGCCTCGCCCTCAGGGCCCTGTCGAAATTCTTTGAGTGCTCTTTCGATCTCGCTTGCTAGAGCGCTCAAGCCGCTTACGATCTCGGCCTCAAGTTCGCGCCGCTCTTCGCTCTCCCAAGCGGCCTTGGCGGTGGAGTGCAACTGTTTTCCCAACCGTTTCAGTTCATCCTTGATCTCTTCCTCGTTTTCTTCTCTCTTCTCAGTCATGGGTTCCTCCTTCCCTGCGATATTCGCTCCAATATTAACGTCCCACTAGTAAGCCCATGGCATTAGCCGCCACCTCGTTTGCCGTCGGTAGGTTTGGTATTCCTGGCCAAATTCGGCCATTAGCATCTCTTCTTCATGCCGAATACGCCACAGGATAAAGGGCAAGACCAGGATTGTCAACCCCAGGCCAAGGAGACTGCTTAAGGCTAGACCGATGCCCGTCAGACTCACGAGGTAACTCAGATAACCGGGATGGCGCACTAAACGGTATGGCCCGCTCGTTACCAGGCGATGTCCCGGCTGCCTGCCCAGCCGTATGGTGTACATACCGCGCAATGTCCACATGGCCGCTGCTTGCAGGGCGATGCCCGCGGCAAATACAGCCAGCCCCATCCAAGCCAGCGGCCCATCGCGAGGGATGGGCCCGGCGAAGTGGGCGTATTCCCATGGGGGTGCAACGATGAGCAGGGGCACGGACACAGCGCTGAGGGCCATCACCAGCAGGCGTTGTGTCCTATCGTAGGCCGAGGGCGTGCCGAATTGTCGCCCCAGGCTGGTCACCAGCCACCAAACCACCCACAAAGCCAGGTAGAGCGCTCCCACTGGCCGGCGGAGGAAGGCCGCTCCCCCGCCGGCGAGGATGATAATCACGCTGGAAGCCACTATGAAGATAGACCGTCCGAGGAGCATCTTGCTCATCTTGCGCCCTTTACCCTCTCGCCATACTTGGGATGTATGCTCCAGAGCCTCAACTATTGAGTCTCCAGATGAAGAGGTTGAGGACGGCGGCGAAACTCACCCAGAGGATGTAGGGTAGCAGTAGTAACCCCGCCGCG